>PUKW01000359.1 GCA_003550665.1 Paracoccaceae bacterium
AAGAGCATAAGAGGCAGATGGCCTTTGGCGGTTTTGAGCAAGACAGGCAAACCCTGAAATACCGCTGTCCGGCTCATCATTACGGCATCAGCTGTGCAGGCCAAGAACAGTGCCCGGTAAAGTAAGCGATCCGTATCCCTCTGGAAGAAGGCCCCCGTATTTTTACCCCGGTGGCCCGTTCCAGTTACAAATGGAAAGAGCTATACAAAATGCGGACGGTTACCGAGGAGGTCAACAGCAGGCTTGATGTTTCCCTCGGGTTTGAAAGGCACTTTATTCGCGGCCAAAGAAAGATGGAGCTGAGAGTTTGTCTGGCGCTATGCGTAATGCTGGCAATGGCTGTAGGCCGGATCAAGGAAAAACAACCACATTGCTTCATAATTATGTAAATCTATTTTTTTGGCAGCAACTTCAGCTTTTTGGAATAAGATACATGTAAAAATCATTATGATGGTTTCAGGCAATAGGTTAAGGTGGAATAAAACCCTGGTATATTTATACAAAAAATATAATCGCTAGCTTTTTTATAAACCATGCACACAATGCCCTTGAAAGCTAACGTGGTGGCACGTGTGCCGTTTTCAATAAAAAGTAGGTAAATACCCTTAACATTAATGAATGGGGCATTACCGAAAAATTTGATAATTAACTTTTTCTAAGCAGGTATTTTTCAATAAGTGTCGTAATAGTCAATAATAACAAAATTAACAATTGTTAGGCATAAAACATCTTCTCCTAAACTCCAAGAGTATAACCACTTAGATGAAGCTCAATTAAAATCGGATTGTTTACCCTGAAAGGCTTTCAAACTTAATCAGATCGTTACTACTGATATGGAAGTGCATGTCAGTTAGTAACAAAAACAAATTCATAGCTTTTACAAAAGACATATTAAATTTTCTAATTCTATTTAAAGTCGTATTTATCGTTGTTATTTAAAGTAGCTTTCTTGCTTGTTTTTTTTAGAAAGGAGGAAGTACCGGATAGATAAAAATTGAAAGTAAAAATTTCTTTGTGGAGGAATGTTAAATGATAAGGAAAAAGGATCCAAAGGTTTATGTTCTTTTATGGTCAATTGTTCTGTTTTTTGGGATAGTTGGGTTTCTAAGCGTTTCATTTTACGGAGCTTCCTATGTTGCTGAAGCATCAAATAATCACCAAGAATCGGGTAGCACTTTTACGGATGTTACACCAGATATGCTTTTTTATCACTACATCGAGGCGATCAATGCCGAGGGTATCACTACGGGTTATCCCGACGGCACCTACCGTCCCGGTGAAAATGTTACACGGGGTGAGATGGCAGCCTTTCTTGCCAGGGGCCTTGGGCTTGAAGACCCTGGAGTCACAGAAACTTCTTTCAGCGATGTATCGCCCGGCATGCTTTTTTATCACTCCATCGAGGCGATTAATGCCGAGGAAATCACTACGGGTTATCCCGATGGCACCTATCGACCCGGTGAAAATGTTACCCGGGGCGAGATGGCAGCCTTTCTTGCCAGGGGCCTTGGGCTTGAAGACCCTGGAGTCACAGAAACTTCTTTCAGCGATGTGTTGACTGACATGCTTTTTTATCACTACATCGAGGCGATTAATGCCGAGGAAATCACCACTGGTTATCCTGATGGCACCTATCGACCCGGTGAAAATGTTACCCGGGGCGAAATGGCAGCCTTTCTTGCCAGGGGTCTTGGACTTTTAGTCAGCCCGCATTTCGATGTTTTTCCTGAAACAGATATTTGTGGCATAGATTGGAAGCCCAATACCGACATTAAAATATCAATTGAAGGTGAAGATTATTACAGGAAATCTGATGAAACAGGCCATTTCCAGCTTCAATTCGATGAAGAAATACAGGTAGAAGTCGGTGATCAGGTTACAGTCTTTGATGGTGTTACCGAGATGACACACACAGTCAAGTACCTTGTTATTACAGATGTTAACCTGGATACAAACGAAGTTTTTGGCGAAGCCGAAGCTAATGCGCAATTAGAAGTTGGAGTCCACGATGCAACCAGTGTAGAAATACAGGCTGATACGCAAGGCCAATGGTCGACAGATTTATCAGCAATACATGAAATTGCACCCGGAGACATGGTGTTTGTTTTTGACCGCGATGAACTGGGCAATGCTACAGGATATGAGTGGCATGTTCCTGACCCGGGTTTCGGCGTTTTTCCCAAAGATGACTATGTTGAGGGATTAGATTGGCCGGGCAATGCAGACATCGAGATAACAATTGATGGACAAGAGTTTATTGTTAAAACAAACCAAGATGGATTTTTTGTTCGCAGGCTGTTTACTGAAATCGATATCCAGCCCGGTGCTCAGATAACAGTAGCTGACGTTAACGACCAGGTAGAAAAAACACACGTAGTAAAAGATCTCTTGATAACTGATGTAGATTATGATGCTGACATAGTAGAAGGCAAAGCTGAAAAGGGCAGTACAGTTAGGGTGTTTGTTGTTTGTGATAGTACATGGGACCTTCTATCTGTCCGAATTATTGAAAACATTGAAGAAAAGAAATGGCAAGCAGATTTTTCAACTAAAGTTGGCGATACACCGTGGGAAAAAGCATTAAATATAAAACCTGACGAACATAACATCAGGGCGGTGATCAGGGACCAAGATCGTGATGCTACAGTTGTTGATTGGTATGATCAACCTTACTTCGGTGTTAACCCGGAGCAGAATATAATCGACGGCTGGTACTGGTCGCCTGATAGTGATGTTGGTATAACTATCAATGATGGCGAATACAGTGCAACAGAAACAACCAATATTTACGGTAATTTCATGCATAGCCTGGTGAACTTTGACGTTAAGGGTGGTGATGAAGTAACAGTTTCTGATGGATCAACAACCAGGACTTATGAAGTAATACCGCTTACTATAACAGAAGTCAACATAGACGCAGATACCCTCACCGGCACGACAGAGCCGAACCATATGGTAATTGTAAGGAAGTTTGATTATCAACATGAAATATGGGACGAAGCTGACGGAGAAGGAAACTGGACTGTAAACTATTATGAAGATGGCCCAGAAGGAATGAACGTGCTTGGACCGGACTGTTTCGGGGATGTTAGAGTTTTTTCTGATGATTGGTACTACCGCACCTGGCTGGTATGGCCCCAGGATTTGTCAGAAGAATAAAGGCAAATTGAAAATATCTTACTTAGCATTTTCAACCAGCAGGTATATAAGCTTAAGATAAGGACAGCTCAAGCCCCGCGGAATAAAGTTTCCCGTGGGGCTTAATTAACTCCTTTGTCCAATCGTGATCAACAATAATTAATCATTCACTGATAATAAGAAAGAGCATGGAAAAATGTTTAACCTTGTTTTACTAAAATTCTCGGTAAAATTATAGTTATGTTTGCGATTTAATCCCAAGACTTTTATGATCTAGCGCAGTGGCTTAATGATTTCGGAAAACTTCGCAATATATACAATTGCGGAGTGAAACAGAGAGGTGTGAAAACCAGTGACAGTGCTAGAAATACTGTAGATAGATAAATGAAACATTAAAAATCCTCTAAAAAACGCTATAAAGCCTCAATAAGGACAAGCACTACTGATCAATAGATGTGTAAAATAATATTTGATTGTTTTTTTGAAACGGCGGTATGATAGGTGTCACGACACGGGAGGTGATACCTTGAATTTTGCATATAAACGGGTCTCAACTGAAAAACAGGATCTAAGAAGACAGGAAGAAGCTTTTAAAGGGGTTAAGATTGGTCAGGAATTCTGTGCTAAACTTTCAGGTAATAAATTTGACCGACCTCAACTAAACAAACTCAGGTCTACTGCTCAGGAAGGGGATAATATTTATGTTGAAAGTTATCTCTCGCCTGGGTAGAAATGAAGATGACTTAAGACAGATAGTTTAGGAGTTAAAGGACAAGGGTGTCACCGTTCATTTTGTTAAAGCAGGCTTTAATACTGGTAACAGTAACAACATGTTTAAGTTTATGCTGACCATTTTAGGTGCTGTTGCTGAAATGGAAAGAGAGTTAACAGTTGAAAGAGTTAGGGAAGGGATTAGAAAAGCTCAGAAATACGGAACCAGATCGAGAAGATCGATTGGAAGGCCGGCTCGCAAGATTCCATTGAGCTTTAAGAAGTATCATGAGAAGTGGAAGAATGAAGAGATCACTGGAGTTGCGTTTGCCAGACTGCTTAATGTTAGTAGGCCTACTTTGTATCGGTATATATTAGCAACGCTCCTGCTGATACCACTCAGAAAGAACTAGACCAAGCTGCGCTCATGCGCTGGCCGATTGAACAGTGCTTTGAAGAATGCAAAAGCCATCTGGGAATGAAGGATTACGAAACCCGCTCCTGGGTCGCCTGGCACCGCCATATGTTATATGTGTTTATTGCTCATTTGTTTGTTACTGAATTAAGGTTCAAGTTTAAAAAAACACCTATTTTGACCATGCCTCAGGCTAAAAGCTGGTTGCCACGGCTTTGGCTGATAAACTTGGTAGCATTGTGAGCAAAGCGATCAAAAGTGTTGACTATTACATGAGAAGAAATTACATCGCCTACAGGTCTCATGCTAAAAAGAAGTTGTCAACGCTTGAAGCATCTCTTGGTGCTACATGAAATTGTCAAAGAACAAAATAACTTTTCGCTGTAGTGCTAGCATAAAAATGGCTGGAATGTTATAGTTTTCGGGCTTTTATGGCTGTGCTGGAAACCCAAATTAAGAGTTTATTGCAAAACAAAAACAGGCCCTGTAATTATTATCCTGTAGGGCCTGTTTAAATAACAGGTTTAGCCTTGACCAGCTAGATGTCCCTGACACGGGATAGTTCTGCTGAACTGACTTTTCCGAGTCAACGTGACGGCACCATCTTCATTAATGCTTAGGATTCTTACGCATTTTTTTATTTAACCCAAAGGGAGCAATCCCCTTTTTAAGAAGTACTGCCGCTACAATGAAGGCCCACAAGGAATATACGAATTCAAGAACTACACCATCTGTCCTTGGCGTTGGCTGAACCAATGGGTCTTCAGGATCTACTATTATAGTTCCTGGTTCATCTTCATCCGGATCTGTCGGCCTGGGATCATCGGGATCGGGATCAGGGTCTGGGTCAGGATCTGGATCCGGGTCCGGGTCTGGATCCGGGTCCGGGTCTGGATCCGGGTCTGGATCCGGGTCTGGGTCCGGGTCAGGGTCGGGATCCGGGTCAGGGTCAGGGTCTGGATCCGGGTCGGGATCCGGCTGAGGAATCGGTGGTATCACTGGCCTCCTGTATGTCACTTCATTACTGTCATCATCAGTTACATCTTGATCATCAGGCCCTTTTCCGTCAGCAGTGGCCCTGTTATTTACGCTGCCGGCATTAATATCAGCCTGGGTAATAATATAGGTTGCTTTACATGTTAAGGTTTCACCTGGCAGCAAGGTAACCGGCTGGCTAACTGAAGTGCCATTTATGCTGCAGTCAAAGAAGGCCGAAAGCCCGGGCAGCGGATCAGTTATCTCCACTCCGGTCAAGGTTACATTACCGGTATTTTCTACCGTAAAGGTGTATGTAATTTCATCACCAACTGCTGAGTAAGTGGATCGTGAAGATCTTTTCACCAGGCGAAGTGAAGGATCCTGTTCGGCATCAATTGTCTCTTTATCTTCATCGGTGATAACATTGTTGTCCGGATCTATGCCGGTTACAGTAGCCGTGTTCTCTATTTCCCCGGCATCTATATCAGCCTGGGTTATGGTGTACTTGTAGGTAAAGGTCTCGCTACCACCCGGTTTCAGGCTCGCTATAGTGCCAACTTCAACTTCAAAGGTGTCATCGTAAACAACCACATCGGTTAACGTTACTTTGCCACTGTTGGTAACCACGAAGGTAAAGGTGATTATATCGCCCACTTCCGAATAGGTCTGCGGATCGGCCGTCTTCTCCAGCCTGATCAACGGGGTATCGGGCTCTATCTTATCAACCGTCTCATCGTCATCGTCAGTGACATCGTCGCCCACAGGCGGTGTGCCGGTAGCCTGGGCTTCGTTATAAATAGAGTCTAGCTCGAGATCTCCTTCCACGATGATATAAATCGCTTCATAAGTTGCAATCTCACCCGGTATCAGTGTGCCTTCCAAGCTGCCCTCAGATGAACTGATAAAGACGGGGTCAGGGAGAGTAACTGTTCCACTAAATGACAACTCGGTCATCACTACGTCCGTTAAGGTCACGTTGCCCGTGTTCTCCACCGTAAAGGTATAGGTGATCTCATCGCCCACCGCTGAATAGGTCTGCGGATCTGCGCTCTTGTCCAAAGAGATCGAAGGTGCAGGCGACTCCTCGTAGGTCACAGTCTCATCGTCTTCGTCGGTTACCGGGACATCGTTCGGATCCTCACCGGTAGCAGTAGCCGTGTTCTCCACTTCACCGGCATCAATATCTTCCTGGGTAATCGTATAGGTGGCCGTCACCGTCCCCACATCACCCTTAGCCAGGGTTGAGGGATCTACTGCCAGGTCACTGATGCCCAGTCTGGCATCGTCTATCTGCACGTCCGTTAAAGTCACGTTGCCTGTGTTAGTCACCGTAAAGGTATAGGTGATCACATCACCCACCGCTGAATAGGTCTGCGGATCTGCGCTCTTGTCCAAAGAGATCGAAGGTGCAGGCGGCTCCTCGTAGGTCACAGTCTCATCGTCCTTAATCTCGCTGGTCTGATCCGAATCCGCAGTGACGGTGTTGTCAATCTGATTATTATCCAAATCGTTCTGAGTTACAGTGTAGGTCGCCGTGTAAATCGCACTTTCACCAGGTTCCAGCGTCCCTTCATCACTACCAGCGGTTGAGCTTACAAAATCAATCGTTGATAAACCAGGCAGTGGATCGGTAACTGTCACATTGGTTAAGGTCACATTACCGTCATTGGTCACCGTGAAAGTATAGGTGATTTCTTCATCTACTTCTGAGTAAGTCTGAGGATCCGCTGTCTTGTCGACCGACAGCGCTGGCCGGAACAGCAAGATTTTACCGTCGCCACCATCTGTGGTAGTCATGTTGACGCGGTATCCATACACCGGCCCCAGGTCGAAATTATTATTGTAAAACAGATCCGCGTCGACCATGATCAGCCACTGGCGCTGTCCGCCAGAGGGGTCGGGTTTATTGTTGATGCGTGTGTTCCATTGATAAAGCACGCCGCCTTCATTAGTCTCTGCGGCTATGGACACGGTGGCACCTTCCGTAATGACAGCGCCGTTGATGTCCAGTGGTGTAAAGCTCATCGGGGTATTGCCGAAACGCTCCGAAATCAGGACAACATCCCCGGGCCGTATCGGATTGTCGTACAGTACATCCATGAAGGTCTGGGGGGCCTCTTCTGTAGCATCACCAAGAGCATTCCCCCCGAGATCCCAGTAGGAGCGCATATCGGGGATGCTAATGACGTTATCGATCTCGTCAAAATAGTCGGGGTTGTGCTCGTCGTTGGTGCGATGGCTGATTCCTTCAGTCGGTGTGAAGACATTTATCTGGTCAGCGGGCGCCCAGTCGCCCGGAACAGTTTCGCCGGAGGCGACCCTGGGATGAAAATTGCTGGTGGTCGGGAACTCTGGATCTGGGAAGAACTCCAAACCACCCTCCCCCTCAACCCTGACAATGTTGACGGGAACGTCTGCGGGAAGCGGGTCTCCG
>PUKW01000109.1 GCA_003550665.1 Paracoccaceae bacterium
CACCGAAATCCTGCCCGGTCCGGTCGCCTCGGCCGACACGCTCGGCTGGGTGCGCGATGCGGCGCCGGATCTCGTCATCCATCTGGCCGGGGCCGTGAGCGGGGCCTGCGAGGCCGATTACGATCTCGGCATGCGCGACAACGTGCAGGCGATGATCGCGCTCATCGATGCCTGTCGCGCCGCGGGAAATGCACCGGTGATGGTATTCAGCTCCTCCGTGGCGGTGTTTTCCTGCGCCGATAACGAGACGCTGCACGAGGCGACGCTGCCTGCGCCGCGCTCCTCCTATGGCACCCAGAAACTGATCTGCGAGCTGATGCTGCGTGATGCGACGCGCAAGGGCTTCCTGCGCGGGCGCGCGGTGCGGCTGCCGACGATCTCCGTGCGTCCGGGCAAGCCCAACGCCGCCGCCTCCAGCTTTGCCAGCGGGATCATCCGCGAACCCCTCGCCGGGGAGGACGCGGCGCTGCCGGTGCGCCCGGATCTGCGGCTGCATCTGGCCTCGCCGGAGCGCGCGGTGCAGTCGCTCCTGCATGCGGCGGCGCTCGAACAGGGTGCCCTGGAGGGCGAGACGACGATCACGCTGCCCGGTATCAGCGTGCGCGTCGAGGAGATGATCGCGGCGCTGCGCCGCATCGCGGGCGAGGTCGCCGCCGCGCGCATCCGCCCCGCGCCCGACCCGAAGATCGAGGCGATCGTGGCCAGCTGGCCCGGCGCCATCGAGACGCCCCGCGCCCAAGCGCTCGGCTTTGCGGCCGATGACGGGGTGGAGACGCTGGTGCGCAACCATATCGCGCGCACCGGTGCCGCGTGACGATCCGTTAAACCTGGGAGGAAACACATGAGACATGTCCTGACCGGCATCGCCGCCACCGCCGCAATGGCCACGGCGGCCCATGCGCAACAGGAAATCACCATCGCGCACACCGTGGCCGAGGACTCGCATTACGGCATCGGCGCCGAAGTGTTCATCGAGACGCTCGAGGAACTCTCCGACGGTGCCTTCACCGGCAGCCATTCGCCCGCCGGTGCCCTCGGCGGCGAGCGTGACCTTATCGAGGGGCTGCAGATCGGCTCCGTCGATGTGGTGATCACCTCGACGGGCCCGCTCGGCAATTTCGTGCCCGAAACCTACGCGCTCGACCTGCCGTTCCTGTTTCGCGACTACGACCATGCGCGCGGCGTCCTCGACGGCGAGATCGGCGACGAGCTGCTCGAGAAGATGGGGGAGTATGATCTCGTCGGTCTCGCCTGGTCCGAGAACGGCTTTCGCCATGTGACCAATTCGCAGGGGCCGATCGAGACGCCCGAGGATCTCGAAGGGCTCAGCCTGCGCACCATGGAAAACGACATGCACATGGAGGCCTTCAACCAGTTCGGCGCCAACCCGACGCCGATGGCCTTTCCGGAGGTGTTCTCGGCGCTCCAGCAGGGGGTGATCGACGGGCAGGAGAACCCGATCACCGTGATCACCGCGTCGAACTTCTCGGAGGTGCAGGGCTACCTGACGCTGACCGGGCATGTCTATTCGCCGGCGGTGATCCTGGCTTCGCCGTTCCTGATGGACGGGCTGAGCGACGAGGAGCGCGGCTGGTTCGACGAGGCCGCCGCCGCCTCCGCCGAGGCCACGCGCAACGAGGTCACCCGGCTCGAGGAGGAGGGTATCGCCCAGCTCGAGGAGGAGGGCATGGAGGTCATCACCGAGATCGATCTCGATGCATTCGCCGCGATCGCAGAGCGGGCCTATGATGTCTATGCCGACGAGCACGGCTCGGAGATGATCGAGCGCATCCAGGACTTCGACTGATGGGGCACGGGCCGGGGCGGTGCGCCGTCCCGGCCCGTGCCGCAGCCCGCGCGCTCCGGCGCCGGGGATCGGAGGGCCGCATGACGATGGAGGGCATGCGCGATGAGGGCATTTCTCAGGATCGAGGCGGTGGTGACGACGCTGGCGATGCGGCTTGCCATCGCGTTCCTCGTCGCGGCGGTGGTGCTCGCGCTCTACCAGGTGACGATGCGCTTCGTGTTCAGCGCCTCCTCGACCTGGTCTGAGGTGCTCACCCGCCTGACCATGATCTGGTCGGTGTTTCTCGGCGCTGCTGCGACCTATCGCAACGGCTCGATGATCGCGGTGACGGTGGTGGCCAACGCGCTGCCCGAGCGCGTCGCACGCGCGCTGTTCATGCTCGCGCACACGCTCACGCTGGTCTTTCTCGTGCTCCTGATGTGGCAGGGCACGCTGATGACGCTGCGCGTGATGGGCCAGACGCTGTCCTCGCTCAACATGTCCATCGCCTGGGCCTATGCCGCGATCCCGGTGGGGGCGGTGTTCATCGCGGTGGCGGTGCTCGGCTGTCTCGTGCGCGGCTGGCACGGCGAGTGGCGCGTGGACATGGAAGGTGACGAGGCGGCGCAATGAATGTCGCTATCGCCGTCTCGCTCTTGATCTTCTTCCTGCTCGGGGTTCCGATCGCGATCGCGATGGGGCTGGCCTCGGCGGTGGGGATCACCGTGCAGGGGCAGTTGCCGCTCCTGCTGATCGCGCAGCGGATGTTCACCGGGCTCGACAGCTTTCCGCTGATGGCGATTCCGCTGTTCATCCTCGCGGGCAATCTGATGGCGATCGGCGGCATCTCGCGCCGGCTGATCGATCTGGCCAAGGCGCTGGTGGGCGGCGTGCAGGGCGGGCTGGCCTGCACCTGCGTGCTGACCTGCATGATGTTCGCCTCGGTTTCGGGCTCGAGCGTGGCGACGACCTTCGCCATCGGCGCGATCCTGATCCCGGCGATGGCGCGGCACGGCTACCCGGTGCCGATGGCCGCCTCCATCCAGGCCAGCTCGGCCGAGCTCGGGGTGCTGATCCCGCCCTCGATCCCGCTGATCCTCTACGGCGTCGCCACCGACACCTCCATCGGCCAGCTCTTCGCCGCCGGGATCGGGCCGGGGCTGCTGGTGGCGTCCGTGCTGATGGCGACGGTGCTGATCCTGTGCCGGGTCAAGGGGCTGGGCAAGGAGGACGGGCGCGACCGCCCGCCGCTCGGGCGGGCCTTCATCGCGGCGCTGCCAGCGCTGACGCTGCCGGTGATCATCGTGGGCGGCATCTATGTCGGCATCTTCACCCCCACCGAGGCGTCCGCGGTCGCGGTGGCGTCGGCCTTCGTGGTGGGCATGGGGATGTATCGCGAGCTGCCGCTTTCGGCGCTTCCGGGGGTATTCCGGCGCACGGTGATCTCGACCTCGGCGATCATGCTGATCATCGCGGCGGCGTCGCTGTTCTCCTTCCTGATCGCGCGTTCGGGCCTGCCGCGCGAGATCACCGCCATGTTCCAGACCGTGATCGAGTCGCCCATCGCCTTCCTGCTCGCGGTGAACCTGATCCTGCTGGCGATCGGCATGTTCGTGGAGACCTCGGCGGCGATCCTCGTGCTCGCGCCGCTGCTCACGCCGATCGCGCTCGCCTACGGGATCGACCCGGTGCATTTCGGGCTGATCATGGTGACCAACCTAGCGCTGGGGATGATCACGCCGCCGCTCGGGGTCAATCTCTTCGCCGCCTGTTCCATCGCGAAGATCCCCGTGGAGCGCATCATCCCGCAGCTCGTCTGGTTCTTCCTCGCGGTGTTCGGGGCGCTCATGGTGATTACCTATGTGCCGGCGATATCGCTCTGGCCGGCGGAAATTATAATGGGGAGATGAACATGGCCAGGATTTCCGTCGTCGGGCTGGGGGCCATGGGGATGGGCATGGCGCGCGCGCTCCTGCGGGCGGGGCACGAGGTCGCGGGGGCCGATATCGACCGCGCGCGGGTTGCAGCACTTGCCGCCGAGGGGGGGCGCCCCGTCGAGGCGGACACCCCGGCGCAGACCGACATCCTCGTTCTCGTGGTGCTCAACGCCGCGCAGTCGCGCGCGGTCCTTGGCGGTCCGCATGGCTGGCTCGCCGGGCTCGGACCCGGCGCGGTCGTGATCTCCTGCGCGACGATGGCGCCCGAGGAGGCCCGCGCGCTGGCCGCCGAGACCGAGGCGGCTGGTGTCGCCTATCTCGACGCGCCGATCTCCGGCGGCGCGGCGCGCGCCGGGGAGGGGGCGCTGTCGGTGATGGCGGCGGGTTCCGAGACGGCCTTTGCGCGCGCCGCCCCCGCGCTCGATGCGGTGGCGTCGGTTGTGCACCCGCTCGGGGACGCGCCCGGCGCGGGCTCGGCGATGAAGGCCGTCAACCAGCTTCTTGCGGGCGTGCACATCGCCGCGATGGGCGAGGCGATGACGCTGGGGATGGCCCACGGCCTCGCGCCCGAGCGCATCGTCGAGGTGATCTCGGCCTCGGCGGGCACCTCCTGGATGTTCGAGAACCGCGCGCCGCATGTCGTGGAGGGCGACTACGCGCCACGCTCGGCCATCGATATCTGGCCCAAGGATCTGGGCATCGTGTGCGACATGGCGGATGCGGCCGGCTTCGACCCGGCGGTGGCGCGCGCGGCGCTGGCGCAGTTTCGTGCGGCCTCGGCGCAGGGGCTCGGCGATGTCGATGACGCCGTGATCACGCGGCTCTATGCCGGCCCCGCCGGGGTGCGGTTGCCGGGGGAGGGGTGATGCTGCTGGGCTGCATCGCGGATGATTTCACCGGCGCGAGCGATCTGGGCAACACCCTCACCCGCGCCGGGATGCGCTGCGTGCAATACACGGGGCTTCCCGAGGGCAATGCCGACCCGGAGGTGGCCGCCGGCATCATCGCGCTCAAGATCCGCGCCGCGCCCGCACCCGACGCCGTGGCGCAGGCGCGCAAGGCCGCGGACTGGCTGCGCGCGCAGGGCTGCGTGCAGATCCTCTACAAGTATTGCTCGACCTTCGATTCCACGCCGGGCGGCAATATCGGCCCCGTCACCGAGGCGCTTGCCGCCGATCTCGGCGCGCAGGGCGTGATCATGTGCCCGGCCTTTCCCGCCACGGGCCGCACCGTCTATCAGGGGCATCTCTTCGTGCATGACCGGCTCCTGAGCGAGAGCGGACTCGAGCAGCACCCGCTCAACCCGATGACGGACCCCGATATCCGCCGCTGGCTCGCGCGCCAGACCGCGATGTCGGTGGGGCACCTGCCGCACGCCGTCGTCGCACGGGGCGCGGCGGCGGTCCGCGCGGCGCTTAAGGACGCAAGCGGGCTCGTGATCGCCGACGCCATCAGCGAGGCGGACCTCGTCGCCCTCGGCCACGCCGCCGACGGCGCACCGCTGATCACGGGCGGCTCGGGCATCGCCATGGGTCTGCCCGACAATTTCCGCGCCGCCGGGCAGCTTGCCGCCCCGCCCGCATGGCGCGGGGTGGCGGGGCCGGTGGCGGCGCTGTCGGGGTCCTGCTCCGCGGCGACGCGCGAACAGGTCGCCGCGCATGCCGCCGATCACCCCGCCCGCGAGGTCACGGCCGAGGAGGTCATCTCGGGCGCGGTCACGGGCGCCGCACTCGCCGACTGGCTCCTCGCGCAGCCGGGCATCCCGCTCGCCTATTCCTCGGCCGATCCCGACACCGTCGCCGCCGCGCAGGCGCGCCACGGCGCGGCGGCGCTCGCCGCGGCAATCGAGGCGCTGTTTGCCGACACGGCGCGCGCGCTGCGCGACCGGGGCGCGGCGCGCCTCATCGTGGCGGGCGGCGAGACCTCGGGCGCGGTCGTCGAGGGGCTCGGGCTCGGCGCGCTCGAGATCGGGCCCGAGATCGACCCTGGCGTGCCCGCGATGCGCGCCGGCGATCTCGCGCTGGCGCTCAAATCCGGCAATTTCGGCGGCCGCGATTTCTTTGCGCGCGCCGCGCGGCAACTGGGAGACGAGGCATGAGCGAGGACGCGCTGCGCGAGGAGATCTGCTACTGGGCCGCGTCGATGTTCAATCGCGGCCTGACGGGCGGCGGCTCGGGCAACCTCTCGGCGCGCACCCCCGATGGCGGGCTTCTGGTCACCCCGACGGGGGCGAGCCTTGCGCGGCTCGACCCGGCGCGGCTGTCGAAGCTCGACGCCGAGGGCCGCCATGTCGCCGGCGATCCGCCGACCAAGGAGGTCGCGCTGCACACCGCCTTCTATGACAGCCGGCCCGGCACCGGCGGGGTGGTGCATCTGCACTCGACCTACGCCACCGCGCTGTCGATGCTGCCGGACGCGGACCCGGACAACCTGCTGCCGCCGCTGACGGCCTATGCGATCATGCGGCTGGGCAAGGTGGCGCTTCTGGGGCATTTCCGCCCCGGCGACCCGGCCATGGGCGATGCGGTGCGCGCGCTCGGCGGGCGGCGCTCGGCCGTGGTGCTGGCCAATCACGGCCCCGTCGTGGCGGCCAAGTCCTTCGAGGCGGCGGTGTTCGCCACCGAGGAGCTCGAGGAGACCGCACGGCTCGCGATGCTCACGCGCGGGCAGAACCCGCGCCTGCTGACCGAGGCCGAGATCGCGGATATCGTCGAGACCTTCGGGCTGGAGTGGGACTGATGCGGTTTTCGGCCAATCTCGGCTTTCTCTACACCGATCGCCCGCTCCTTCAGGCCGTCGGGGATGCCGCCGCCGACGGGTTCGACGCGGTCGAGTGCCACTTTCCATACGACACCCCGCCCGCACAGCTGCGCGCGGCCTGCGCGGCGGCGGGGCTCGGGCTTGTGGGGCTCAACACGCGGCCTGGCAATGCCGGCGAGTTCGGCCTCGCCGCCTTGCCCGACCGTATCGCCGAGGCGCGCGCCGCGATCCGCGAGGCCGTCGATTACGCCGCCGAGGCGGGGGCAGGGGCGGTGCATGTCATGGCCGGGCTGACCGATGGCGGCGCGGCGGCGGAGGCGGCTTACCGCGAAAATCTTGCATTCGCCTGCGAGGCCGCGCGCCCGGCCGGGCTGACGATCCTGATCGAGCCGATCAACCGGTTCGATATCCCGGCCTATCACCTGCACGACCTCGCCCATGCGGATGACGTGATCGCGGCGCTCGGCGCGCCGGAGCTCGCGCTGATGTTCGATTGCTACCATGGCGGGCGCGAAGGGTGTGACGTGACGGCGGAACTCGCCGCGCGCGGCCCCGGCCTCGGCCATGTGCAGATCGCCGCCGTGCCCGATCGCGGCGCGCCCGATCACGGCGCGGTCGATTACCCGGTGGCGCTGGCGGCGCTGGCGGCGTCGGGGTATTCCGGGGCCGTGGGGGCGGAATACCGGCCCGACGGGCCCGGCGCGGGGCAGACGCGCTGGCTCGCGCCGCTGCGCGCGGCGGCACGCGACGACTATAGGGAGGGAAACATGCGACTGAAGGACAAGACGGCGATCGTGACCGGGGGCGGCTCGGGCTTCGGCGCGCAGATCGCGCGGCGCTTTGCCGAGGAGGGCGCGCGCGTGATGGTGGCCGACATCAACGCCGCCGGCGCGCAGGAGGTCGCCGCCGAGATCGGCGGCATCGCCCAGACTGTCGATGTCGCCGACGATGCCAGCGTCGCGGCGATGGCGAAGGCCGCGCTCGACGGGCTCGGCCATGTCGATATCCTCGTCAACAATGCCGGCATCACCCATCCGCGCGGCCCCTTAGAGGAGGTCAGCGAGGCCGATTTCGACCGCACCTTCGCGGTCAACGCCAAATCCGTCTACCTGACGGCGCGCCACCTCGTCGGCGCGATGAAGGCGCGCGGCAGCGGCGTGATCCTCAACA
>PUKW01000055.1 GCA_003550665.1 Paracoccaceae bacterium
CCCGTCGCGGGCCGCCCCGACCGCCCGCACGGGCATCAGCGCCCCGGCCGGGGCAGCGGAGACCGCCATGGACTGGCTGAGCGACAACAAGATACCCGTGGGGCGCACCGCGGGCGATGCCTTCGACTGGCTTCAGGCGAACGGCGCCTGGTTCTTCGACGGGATCGAGGAGGGCATGCGCGCGCTGGTGGGGGCCATCATGACGGTGCTGCAGTTTCCGCATCCGCTGGTGGTGGTGGCAGTCTTCGTCGCCTTGACCTGGACGATCCAGCGGTCCTGGCGGCCCTGCGCGATCGTGGCGCTGGGGTTCCTGTTCATCCTCAACCAGGGCTACTGGGACGAGACCATCGAGAGCGTCACGCTGGTGCTGTCGGCGTGCCTCGTGTGCATGGGTCTCGGGGTGCCCATCGGCATCGCGGCGGCGCACCGCCCGCGGTTCTATGCATGGCTGCGCCCGGTGCTCGACTTGATGCAGACCCTGCCGCCCTTCGTCTACCTGATCCCGGCGATCGTGTTCTTCGGCATCGGCATGGTGCCGGGGCTGATCGCGACGGTGATCTTCGTGCTGCCCGCGCCCATTCGCCTCACGCATCTCGGTATCACCGCGACGCCGCAGCCGCTTCTGGAGGCCGCGCGCGCGTTCGGGGCGACGCCGCGCCAGACACTTTGGAAGGTCGAGCTGCCCTATGCGCTGCCGCAGATCATGGCGGGGCTCAACCAGACGATCATGCTGTCGCTGTCGATGGTGGTGATCGCGGCGCTGGTGGGGGCGTCGGGGCTCGGCGTGCCGGTGGTGCGCGCACTCAATACCGTGAACACCTCGCTCGGGTTCGAGTCGGGCTTTGTCATCGTGGTTGTGGCGATCATGCTCGACCGGATGCTGCGCATGGAGCGGCGCAAATGACCAACGCGGTTGAATTCGACAATGTCTCCATCGTCTTCGGCGACCATCCCGAGCAGGCGCTGCCGCTGATGGATGCCGGCGGCGAGCGTGGCGATATCCAGGCCGAGACCGGCCAGGTGCTCGGCGTGCATGACTGCTCACTGTCGGTCGCGCAGGGCGAGATCGTGGTGCTGATGGGGCTGTCGGGCTCGGGCAAGTCCACGCTGCTGCGCGCGGTCAACGCGCTCAACCCGGTCACCCGCGGCGAGGTGCGCGTGCATGACGGGCGCGAACTCATCAGCGTGACGCGCGCCGATGCGAAGACGCTGCGCCGGCTGCGGCTCGATCACGTCGCGATGGTGTTTCAGCAATTTGGCCTGCTGCCCTGGCGGACGGTGCGCGAGAATGTCGGGCTGGGGCTGGAGCTGGCGGGCCGGCCGTTGCGCGAGCGCGCCGAGCGCGTCGATGCGCAGCTCGCACTCGTCGGCCTTTCCGACTGGGCCGAGCGCAAGGTGGGCGAGCTTTCGGGCGGGATGCAGCAGCGCGTGGGGCTGGCGCGGGCCTTCGCCACGGATGCGCCGATCCTGCTGATGGACGAGCCTTTCTCCGCGCTCGACCCGCTGATCCGCAACCGGCTGCAGGACGAGCTGCTGGAGCTGCAGGAGCGGCTGCAGCGCACCATCGTGTTCGTCTCGCACGATCTCGACGAGGCGTTCAAGCTCGGCAACCGCATCGCGATCATGGAGGGCGGGCGCATCGTGCAGTCGGGCACCCCGCGCGACATCTATACCGACCCGGTCTCGGAATACGTCGCCGATTTCGTGGACAACATGAACCCGCTCGGCGTGCTCTGCGCGCGCGACATCATGCAGCCCGCGAGCGCCGCAGCCTCGGGCGCGCCCGTCGATGCCGAAGCCCCGATCACCGAGGTCATCCCCCGGCTGCGCGGCACCACGGCGCCTGTCCCGGTGACCGAGCGCGGCGCCGCGATCGGAGAGGTCACCGCCGACAGCCTGCTCGGCAAGCTCACCGACCCGCGCGGGCGCGGCTAGCCGCTCGGGTCGCTGCCCGCCACAGCCCCGCGGCGCAGCATCGCCTCGCGCCAGGTGATGAAGCATACCGAGCCCATGATGATCGATCCCCCGGCCACGACCCACGGATCGATGGGCTCGGCAAAGAAGATCGCCCCCGACGCCGCCGCCCAGACAAGCTGCAGGAAGGTCACCGGCTGCGTCACGGTGATCGGCGCGGATTTGAAGGCGAGTGTCATGGTGAAATGGCCTGCCGTGGCGAAGAACGCCACGAGGAACAGCCAGCCGAGCTGCGCCCAGCTCACCGGCACCCATACCGCCGCCGCCACCGGCGCCAGCGCCAGCGTCACCCACACCGACAGAAGCGCCACCACCGCCGCCGCGCTCAGCTCCGCCGACATGCGCTTGGCCATCAGATACGAGATCGCCAGCGACAGCGCCGTGCCCAGCATCGCCAGATGCCCCGGCGAGATCTCGCGAAACCCCGGCCGCAGGATCACCAGCGCGCCAAGGAGGGCGATCACGATCGCCGCGATGCGCCGCGCCTTGAGCGTCTCGCCCAGAAACAGCGCGGCACCGATGGCGATATAGATCGGCGAGAGGTAATTCATCGCCGTGACCTCCGCGATGGGGATCTGCGTCATGGCGAAGAACCACAGCAGCACCCCCACCGAATGGATCGCCCCGCGCGCCGCGAAGGCCGCGTGCAGCCGCGCCGACAGCCGCAGCCGCAGGAGCGCCGGCAGCACTGGCAGGAAGAAGACGAGCCCCAGCAGATAGCGCAGGAACGCCGATTGCGCCGCCGGGACCACATCGCCGACATGCTTCACCAGCGCCTGCATCGCCACGAAGAGAAACCCGGTCAGCACCATCCAGAGCGCCCCGGCGAGAGGCCGCGCCGGGGAGTCGCGCGCATCATTGATCACGGTCTCGGCCATGCGCGCATCTGAGCCCAGCCGCGCGCCGGGCACAACCCCGGCTCAGCGCAGATCGGGCGGCGTGGCCTCCGCGGCGAGCTCGTCGGTGATCGCCGCGAGCTCGCGCGCCTCGGTGCGCGTATCGCCCAGCCGACGCAGGGAGACGCTGCGCTCGGTCATTTCGCGCTGACCCACGGCGAGGATAACCGGCACCTTGCCGACGGAATGCTCGCGCACCTTGTAGTTGATCTTCTCGTTGCGCAGATCGGCCTCGGCGCGCAGCCCGCGCGCGCGCAGCGCGGCCACGACCTCTTCGGCATAGGGATTGGCGTCCGACACGATCGGTGCGACCACCACCTGCCGCGGCGCGAGCCACAGCGGCAGCCGCCCGGCGTAATGCTCGATCAAAAGGCCGATGAAGCGCTCGAAGGTGCCGAAGACGGCGCGGTGCAGCATCACCGGGCGGTGGCGCTCGCCGTCCTCGCCGATATAGGCCGCCTCGAGCCGCTCGGGCAGGACATAGTCGAGCTGGAAGGTCCCCGCCTGCCAGGTCCGCCCGATCGCGTCGGTGAGATGGAATTCGAGCTTGGGGCCGTAGAACGCACCCTCCCCCTCGGCATAGTCGAATTGCAGCCCCGCCGCGGTGAGCGCCTCGGCGAGCGCGGTCTCGGCCCGGTCCCAGGTCGCGTCGTCGCCGGCGCGGGTCTCGGGGCGGGTGGCGAGCTTGTAGGTGATCTCGGTCAGGCCCATGTCGCCATAGACGCGGTTGAACAGGGCGAGAAAACGCTCGGTCTCGCCCGCGATCTGATCCTCGCGGCAGAAGATATGCGCGTCGTCCTGCGTCATCTGCCGCACCCGCATCAGCCCGTGCAGCGCGCCATGCGCCTCGTTGCGGTGGCAGCAGCCGAATTCCGCCATGCGCAGCGGCAGATCGCGGTAGGACTTCGTGCCCTGCTTGAAGATCTGCACATGCGCGGGGCAGTTCATCGGCTTGAGGGCCATCAGATCCGCCTCGCTGGAGATCACCGGGTCGGTCTCCTCGTCGGCGGAGGGGATCTCGTCGGGCACGAGGAACATGTTCTCGCGAAACTTGCCCCAGTGGCCCGATTGGCGCCACAGCTCGGCATCGAGAAGCTGCGGCGTCCTGACCTCGCCGTAGCCATCCGCGTCGAGCCGGCGGCGGATATAGGCCTCGAGCGCGCGCCAGATGACGAAGCCGTTCGGATGCCAGAACACCGAGCCCTGCGCCTCGGGCTGGAAGTGAAACAGCCCCATCTCGCGGCCGAGGCGGCGGTGATCGCGCTTGGCGGCCTCCTCGAGCATCGTCAGATGCGCCTTGAGATCGCCGCGGGTCTTGAAGGCGACGCCGTAGATGCGCTGCAGCTGCTTGTTGCGGCTGTCGCCGCGCCAGTAGGCGCCCGCGACCGACATCAGCTTGAAGGCATCCGCCGGCACCTGGCCGGTATGCTGCAGATGCGGGCCGCGGCACAGATCCTGCCAATGGCCGTGCCAGTACATGCGCACCGCCTCGCCCTCGGGGATCGCCTCGACGAGCTCGACCTTGAAGGGCTCGCCACCCGCCCGGTAATGCGCGATGGCGCGGTCGCGATCCCAGACCTCGGTGGTGACGGGATCGCGCGCATTGATGATCTCGCGCATCTTCGCCTCGATGGCGGCGAGGTCATCCGTCGTGAAGGCTTCGTCGCGGTCGAAATCGTAATACCAACCGTCGCGGATCACCGGGCCGATCGTGACCTTCGTCTCGGGCCAGAGCTCCTGCACGGCGCGGGCCATGATATGCGCGAGATCGTGGCGGATCAGCTCAAGCGCGGGCCCGTCATCGTTCATGGTGTGAATGGCGATCTCGGCGTCGTCCTCGATCGGCCATTGCAGATCGTGATGCGCGCCGTTCACCGTCGCGGAAATCGCCTTCTTCGCCAGCGATTTGGAAATCTGCCCGGCTACATCGGCGGGTGTGATCCCGGCGTCGAAATCGCGCGCATTGCCATCGGGAAAGGTCAGGGTGATGTGGCCCATATCGGCCTCCTCGTCGGTTCGGCGCCCACGGAACGCCCGGCTGCGGGTATGTCGGCCGCGTATCGGCCGGCGCGGCGCATCTGTCAAGCGCGGCGGGGTGGAAATCGCCGGGCGCGGGTTACATTCTGCCTCTTTTCCGTCCGGAGGCCGCCGTGTCCGATCCTGCCCGCCGCGCCAGCGAGATCGCCTATGAGGCGCTCACCGCCGAGGATGACGGACGCGTCTGCGCCGATATCTCCGACGCCGCCTGTCACGAGCAGCCGCCCAATTTCCTGCGCCATGTCGGGGCATTGTCGCTTTTCAAGGCCGCCGACGGGCTGGTGGACGCCAAGCTCGTGCTCAGCTGGCTGATGACGGCGCTCGGCGCGCCGGCCTGGTTCATCGGGCTGCTGGTGCCGGTGCGCGAGGCCGGCTCGCTCCTGCCGCAGCTCTTCACCGCGGCGCGCATCCGTACACTGCCCCGGCGCAAGCGCGCCTGGGCTGCGGGCAGCGCGATGCAGGGGCTCGCCGCGCTGGCGATGCTGGCCGCGGCGCTGACGCTGGAAGGCGCGGGGGCGGGGGCGGCTATCATCGCCGCGCTCGCGGTGCTCGCACTGGCGCGCTCCGTCTGCTCGGTGGCCTACAAGGACGTGCTTGGCAAGACCATCGCCAAGACCCGGCGCGGCACGGCGACCGGGTTGGCGAGCACGCTGAGCGCCATCGTCGTGATCGCCTTCGCGCTGATCCTGATGGCCGGGGAGGAGGCGCGCATGACGCTGGTGCTCGCGGCGATGGGGCTTGCGGGGCTGTTCTGGCTCGCGGGGGCCGCGATCTTCGCCACCCTCGCCGAGGAGCCGGGCGCGCAGGAGGGCGGCGGCAACGGAATCACGGCCGCGCTCGCCAATCTGGGCTATCTGCGCCGCGACCCGCAGCTTGCGCGTTTCGTGGTGGCGCGCGGGCTGCTGACATCGACCGCGCTTGCGCCGCCCTATCTCGTGGTGCTGGCCGCCGGCGACGCGGGGGATGCGCTCTCGAGCCTCGGGGCTCTGGTGCTGGCCTCGGCGTTGGCGTCACTGGTCTCGAGCTATGTCTGGGGTCGGCTGGCGGATCGCTCCGCGCGCCGGGTGTTGATCTTTACCGGCCTTGGGGGTGCGGCGTCGATGGTGCTCGCGCTCGGACTCGACGCGGCGGGGTTGGGGGCGACGGTTTGGGCGCTGCCGCTCGCGCTGTTCGGGTTGATGGTGGCGCATCAAGGGGTTCGGCTGGGCCGTTCCACTTATCTCGTGGACATGGTGGACCAGGAGCTGCGACCGATCTACACGGCGGTCTCGAACACGGTGATCGGCGTCGCGCTTCTTGCGGCTGGCGGCTTCGGCGCCGTCGCGGCGCTCATCGGCGCAGCGGCGACGATCGCGCTGTTCGCCGCGCTCGCGCTCGCAGGGGCCGCCGTGGCATACGGGCTGAGGGAACTGGAGACGACATGACCGCACCGCAATTTCTCGACACGCCGCAGGGCCGCCGCATCGCCTATCACCGCACGCAGGGCACCGCCCCCGGCGTGGTGTTTCTGGGCGGTTTTCGCTCCGACATGGAGGGCACCAAGGCGCTGCATCTCGAAGACCGCGCGCGGCGGGGCGGCCATGCCTTCCTGCGGCTCGACTATTCGGGCCACGGCGCCTCGAGCGGGACCTTCGAAGAGGGCTGCATCGGCGACTGGGCCGAGGATGCGATGGCGGCGATCACGGCGATCACGGACGGACCGCAGATCCTCGTCGGCTCCAGCATGGGCGGCTGGATCGCGCTTCTCGCGGCGCGGGCGATGCCGGCGCGCGTCGCCGGGCTCGTGGGCGTGGCCGCGGCCCCCGATTTCACCGAGGACGGCCTCTGGGCGGATTTCACCACCGCCGAGCGCGAGGCGCTGATGCGCGATGGCCGGGTCGAGCGGCCGTCGCCGTATTCCGATGCGCCGGACGTCTATACCCGCCGCCTGATCGCGGACGGGCGCGAGCAGCTCGTGCTGCGCACCCCGCTGTCGCTTCCGTTTCCGGTGCGGCTCCTGCAGGGCACCGCGGATGCGGAGGTGCCGGCGCGCGTGGCGCTTGCCCTGACCGAGCATGCCGACTGCGGCGATCTGCGGCTGACGCTCGTGAAGGGCGCCGATCATCGCTTCTCGACGCCCGATTGCCTCGAACTGATCGAAACCGCGATCGCGGAGGTGCGCGCACGGGCCGCGGGCTGAGGTTGCGGACCGGGCCGGGGCTCAGACCGGCACGCAGGCCCCCTCGCCCGGATCGGCCTCGTCGATGGTCGGCGGCTCCGCGGCGTCGGGCAGATCGGCAAGCTCGAGATCCTCGGTGGTGATGCGCCCACCCGGCAGGCCGCTGTTGACATCGATGAAATCGAGCACCAGCGGCCGGATATTGGTGCGCCAGGACCGCCCGGCGAAAATGCCGTAATGGCCCGCGCCGGGCTCGAGATGGCTCGCCTTCATCGAATCGGGCAGCCCGGTGAGCAGATCGAGCGCGGCGAGGCACTGGCCCGGCGCGCTGATATCGTCGTTCTCGCCCTCGACGATCTTGACCGCGACATTGGTGATCTTGCCGAGATCGACGGGCTTGCCCTCGATCGTGAAGGCGTTGCGCGCTATTTCGCGGTCCTTGAAGATCCGCTCGACGGTGGACATGTAGAATTCCGCCGTCATGTCCATCACCGCGAGATACTCGTCATAGAAGCGGTTGAACTTGTCGCGCTCGGAATCCGTTCCCTTGGCGGACTCGATGATCTTGTCGCGGAAGGC
>PUKW01000040.1 GCA_003550665.1 Paracoccaceae bacterium
ACCTCGCCGACGCTGAAGTAGTGGGTGAAGCTGTCGAGGTTGAAATGCGTCATCGCCTCGAGCATCGAGATGTCGAGCCGGTGCCCCGAACCCGACTGCCCCCGCTCCACGAGCGCGGCCATGATCCCCATCGCGGCATACTGCCCGGTGATCGCATCGGCGAGCGCGGGGCCGATGACGCGCGGATTGGCCGGCGGGGTCACCAGCCGCAGAAAGCCGCTCGCCGCCTGCGCGACGGTGTCATAGGCCGGGCGGTCGCGCGACGGACCGGAGCGCCCGAACCCCGAGATCGCGCAGTAGATCAACCCCGGATTGAGCGCGCGCAGATCATCTTCGCCCGCACCGAGCCGGTCGGCGACGCCGGGGCGGAAATTCTGGATGAAGACATCGGCGGTGGCGACGAGATCGTGGAAGGTCGCGAGATCCGCCGGGTCCTTCGTGTCGAGCGCGATGGAGCGCTTGTTGCGGTTGTAGGTCTGGTAATGGGGCGAGTAGAGCCCGCCCTTGAAGGCGCGGAACGGATCGCCGGTGCCGGGGCGCTCGACCTTGATGACATCGGCGCCCAGATCGGCGAGCAGCATCGCCGCGGCAGGGCCGGTGATGTAGGTGCCCATCTCGACGACGCGGACATTGCGCAGCATCTTCGGCATCTCTCAACCCTCCTTGCCGCTGAGCTTGCCGTCATAGGCGATCGCCTCGTCGGCCTTGTGCGACATGATGAAGCCGATGGAGCGTTGCGATTCCTCGAGCAGATGTGCCGCCAGCCCCGCCGTCCGCGCCAGCAGCGGAACCGCCTTGATCGCTTCGGCCGGCCAGCCCGCATCGAGCATCAGCGCCGGGATCGCGCCCGACACGTTGATCGGCAGCGGCCGCCCCATGACCTCCGGCGCATGCTCGCCGAGCGCGCGCAGCGCGGCGATGTGGCGACCGGACATGCCGAGCTCGTCGGCGATCGCCAAGAGCCGGTTGGCGCGCGGATCGCCGGTGTTGTGCTGGGGATGGCCGAGCCCGGGGACCTTCTTCTTCGCCGCCTTGAGCCCCTCCAGGCTGCCCTGCACCGCCGTGTCGAGATCGCCGGAACGCTCGGCCGCCTCGGCCACCTCGACGAGGTAATGCCCGGCGACTTCGGAGCTGCCCGCAACCACGGTGCCCATGCCCAGAAGCCCCGCCGACATCGCGCCCTGCCAGGCCTCCGGCGCGGCGGCCAGCGTCATCCGCGCGGCCTGCACGCTGGGGACGAGGCCATGCTCGGCGATCGCGACGAGGCAGGCATTGGTGATCGCGACCTGCTCGCGGCTGGGGCGCTCGCCGGTGACGAGCAGCCAGAAATAGCTGGTCATGTCCATCCTGCCGATCAGGTCGTCGCACAGGTCGTGGCCGCGCACGGTGATGCTGTGGGCGTCCGAGGTGGCGATGGCGGTGAAGGCCTGATCCTGCTTGCCTATACGCATTTCGGCTGTCCTTTTCGCTTTGCGAAAAATTTATCGCTTGCCGAAATATTGCTTCGGAAATACCCTTTCGTCAAGCGGCAATGTTCCGCCCCTTTCGGGCCGGCCGGGAAGCAGGCCTTGAAACATTCGGCAAGCGCGCAAGACGGAGGAGATCCCATGCGAGACGTCAACCAGTTCACCATCACCGAGGCGGTGCAGAAAACCTTCCGCGCGGAGGAGGGGACGCGCTTCAAGTTTCTACTCGACAGCTTTATCGAGCATCTGCACGACTATACGCGCGAAACCCAGCTCACCCATGACGAGTGGATAACGATTCTCAACTTCCTCTATGACTGCGGCAAGATCTCGACCCCGGAGCGCCACGAGTTCATCCTGCTGTCCGACGTGCTCGGCTTCTCGGCGCTGGTGGACATGATCAACACCCGGGGCGGCGCGACGGAGGGCTCGAATCTGGGGCCGTTCTATCTCGACGACGCCCCGCAGATGGAGCTCGGCGCCGATCTGTCGGGCGAGCGCGAGGGCGCGGTGGTGCTCGTGCACGGGCAGGTGCGCGACACGCTCGGCAATCCGCAGCCCGGCGCCATCGTCGATACCTGGCAGGCCGACAGCTCGGGCACCTACCCGATCCAGGAGCAGGAGCGCGGGCAGGACAAGTACGACCTGCGCGCCAAGTTCACCGCCGACGATCAGGGCCGCTACTACTACACGACGGTGCTGCCCAAGCCCTACACCGTGCCCTATGACGGCCCCGTGGGCGAGCTGCTGCGCGCCGGCGACCGCCATGCCTGGCGCGCCGCGCATCTGCATTTCATCATCCGCGCCGAGGGGATGCGCCCGATCACCACGGAGGTCTTCTTCGAGAACACGGAATACCTCGACAACGACGCGGTGTTCGGGGTGCGCAAATCGCTGATCACAGCCGTCAAACCGGTGAAGAAATCCGACAGCTTCGACTATCCGCTTGAGCGCCGGCCCGACGCGCAGCTCGCCTACGACTTCGTCCTCGCGCCCGAGGGCTGAGCGATGCGGCGGGGGATCCGGGCATGAACGGAGCCGAGCGCCCGCCCGAATTCGTCGAGGCCCTCGCCAAGGGCCTCGCGATCCTGGAATGCTTCGGGCCCGGACGCGGTGAGATGACGCTCAGCGAGATCGCCCGGCAGGTGGGCATCTCGCCGCCCGCGGCACGGCGCAGCCTCATCACCCTCGTCGAACTCGGCTATGTCGGGCAGCGGGAGCGGCGTTTCTTCCTGCGGCCGAAGGTCATGGGGCTCGGATCGGCGTTCTATTTCGCGGCGCGGGTCGACGAGGTGCTGCTGCCGGAGCTGCGCCATCTCGTCGATCTGTTCGGCGATGCGGCGTCGGTCGCGACGCTCGACGGCGATGACGTGATCTATGTCGCCCACCACTCGCAGCAGCGCGCACGCCGCGCCTCGGCGGTGGTCGGCGCCCGCTACCCGGCGCACGCGACGTCGCTGGGTCGGGTGCTGCTGTCGGGTCTGTCGCAGGCCGATCTTGCGACCTATCTGGAGGCGCTGGCGCCGGTCGCACTGACCGGGCAGACCGTCACCGATCCCGCCCGGTTGCGCGCCATCATCGAGCAGGCCCAAGCGCAGGGCTATGCGACCGCCGTCGATCAGCTCGATTACGGCATCACCGCGCTCGCCGTGCCGATCCGCGGCGTCTCGGGCGAGACCATCGCCGCGCTCAACAGCTCGGGCTATACCGGGCTCGTCTCGCCCGAGTCGCTGATCGCGGAGCGCCTGCCGGAAATGCGGCGCGTCAGCGGCCGCATAAGCGAGACGCTGCAACGCTACCCGATCGTCGAATCGCTCCTGCACGGCACCTGACGCGATGGGGAATATGCCACGGTGCGCGCCGCGCGGTGCCGTCAGTAGATGTAGCGGATCTGCTCGGACCAGAAGCGCTCCACCCGGCGCAGGCCGCGATTCACCTCCTGGCAGTATTCCGTGGTCAGCGCCCCGTCGCGCTCCATCAGATCGGCATGGCGGTCGAAAAGCTGCGCGAGCGTGTCGCGCACCGCGTGCCCCTTCTCCGTCAGGCGCACGCGCACCGCGCGGCGATCCGTGCTGCTGCGCTGATGGTGCATGTACCCCGTCTCCACCAGCTTCTTGAGATTGTAGGAAACGTTCGAGCCCTGGTAGTAACCGCGGCTGCGCAGCTCGCCGGCGGTGACCTCGTGGTCGCCGACATTGTAGAGCAGCAGCGCCTGCACGGGGTTGATCTCGAGAATGCCGAGGCGCTCGAACTCGTCCTTGATTACATCGAGCATGAGGCGATGCAGCCGCTCCACAAGCGCCAGCGTCTCGAGATACTCGCCCAGAAGTGCCGTGCCCGGGTCGGCTTTCAGCTCAGTTTGCGCGGTCATCACCGTCTCCACCGTTGCGTGTGAGTCCACGATGGCGCGCAAGAGCAAACATAGAGTTAAGATAAAACCGAAACGATCCGCTCAGCGGGGCGGATCCGCTCGGCGGGGCGAGAGCCGCGCGCGCGCGAAATCGGCGATCTGGTCGATCAGGGCGGCATGGGTCTCGGGGGGCGGGCGCGCGCCGGTTACCCACAGATAGAGGTCCTGGTCGTTTTCCTCCATCAGCGCTTCGAGCCCGGCGCGGGCGTCCGCGTCCATCGCCTCGACGCGCGCCGCCACGAACGGGCCGAGGATCAGGTCCATCTCCTTGGTGCCGCGCCGCCACGCGCGCAGGCGCAGCCGCCGCGCCGCCGCATCGGTCATGTGATCGTCTCCTTGAGCAGGATCCGCATGCGCTTTTCAAGATGACCGAGCCGGTCGTTGAGCCGCACGAACTCGCTGCGCAGCTGGCGCATTTCGGCCATCACGGCGCTGGCATCGCCGGCGAGCTCCAGCTCCGGCGCGGGTGCGTCGAGGCCGTCACCCTCGCCCGTCAGGAGCCACTTGATCGAGACGTTGAGCAGCCCGGCGAGCATCTGCAGCTTGTTGGCGCGCGGCTCGGACTGATCGTTTTCCCAGGCCGTGACGGTCTGCAGCTTGACGCCGAGCCGGCGCGCGAGCTGGGCCTGGGTCATGCCCGCAGCCTCGCGCGCGCCGGCCATGCGGTCGCCGAAGGTCGCCGCGTCCTGGCTGAACCAGCCGGTATAGGTATCCTCGCTCATGCGCCGCAGCCTCCCGTTATGGCTTGATCGCGCCCCGGGCGGACCGTAGAACACAATGCAGGCCTTTTCAAACCGGAGCGCGCAATGCCCTTCCTGTCCGCGACGCTTGAACGCGTCCAGCCCTCGCCCACCATCGCCGTCACCAACAAGGCGCGCGAGCTCAAGGCAGCGGGGCGCGACGTGATCGGCCTCGGCGCCGGAGAGCCCGATTTCGACACCCCCGACAACATCAAGGCCGCCGCCAAGCACGCCATCGACGCGGGCGAGACGAAATACACAGCTGTGGACGGACTGCCCGAGCTCAAGAAGGCGATCTGCGCGAAGTTCAAGCGCGACAATTCGCTCGATTACGAGCCCGCACAGGTGACCGTGGGCACCGGCGGCAAGCAGGTGCTCTACAACGCGCTGGTGGCGACGCTGAACCCCGGCGACGAGGTGATCATCCCCGCGCCCTACTGGGTCAGCTACCCCGACATGGTGCGGCTGGCGGGCGGCGAGCCGGTCTTCGTCGAGGCCACGATCGACACCGCCTTCAAGATCACCCCCGCCCAGCTCGACGCCGCGATCACCCCGCGCACCAAGTGGCTGATCTTCAACTCGCCGTCGAACCCGACCGGGGCAGGCTATACCTGGGACGAGCTCAAGGCGCTCACCGACGTGCTGATGCGCCACGATCATGTCCACGTCATGACCGACGACATGTATGAGCACCTCGTCTATGACGAATTCCGCTTCTGCACCCCCGCCGAGGTCGAGCCGAAGCTTTATGAGCGCACGCTGACGGTCAACGGCGTGTCCAAGGCCTATGCCATGACGGGCTGGCGCATCGGCTATGCCGCCGGGCGCAAGGACCTGATCGCGGCGATGGGCAAGGTCCAGTCGCAGAGCACGTCCAATCCCTGCTCGGTCAGCCAGTGGGCCGCCGTCGAGGCGCTCAACGGCCCGCAGCACTTCATCGCCGAGAACAACAAGGTGTTCAAGCGGCGGCGCGACATGGTGGTGGAGATGCTCGACGCGGCGGCCGGGGTCAGCTGTCCGGTGCCGGAGGGGGCGTTCTATGTCTATCCGTCGATCGCGGGCTGCATCGGCAAGACTTCGGCCGGCGGCGCGCGGATCGGCGACGACGAGGCCTTCGCCACCGCCCTGCTCGAGGAGCACGGCGTCGCGGTGGTGTTCGGCGCGGCGTTCGGAACCTCGCCATGCTTTCGGGTAAGCTATGCAACCTCGGACGAGGCGCTGCGCGAGGCCTGCACCCGGATCCAGACCTTCTGCGACGGGCTCAAGTAAGCCGCGATGAGCGACGCGCCCGAGCTCTATTTCCGGATGCGCGACACGAATGCAGCCGTGTTCCGCGTCGACAAGGACGAGCGGCACGGGCGCATCGTGCTCACCCAGATCGCGGTCGCGACCCCGGGCAATGGCCGCATCAAGCCCCATGGCGAGCACGCGCTGAGCGCCGCCGAGGAGGCCGGCATCAATGACTGGATCGCGGCGCGGCGCGAGGAGCTCGCCCGCCGCGCGCGCGACGATGCCGAACGCACTGCCGAGGCGATCGGGCGCACCGCGCAATGGGTGCAGTCATCGGCAACCCCGGAGGACCTCGACACGGTCGCGCACCGGCTCTTCATGGCCATGCACGACCTGCGCACCACCCTCGTGCGACGCCAGGGCGAGCGGCGGCGCGATCAGGGCTGAGCGCCCGGCCCGCGCCAGAACCGGCGCATCAAGAGCCCCGCCGCGAGCGTCAGCCCGATCACCAGCCCCGCCCAGATCCCCGGCCCCTCGAAGCCGAGCGTAATGCCAAGCACATAGCTCGCCGGGATGCCCACCGCCCAGTAGCTCACCGCCGCGATCACCATCGGCCCGCGCGTGTCCTGCACCCCGCGCAACAGCCCCATCGCCATCACCTGCGCCGCGTCGGCGAGCTGAAACAGCGCCGCGACGACGATCAGCCCGGTGCCGATGGCGATGATGGCCGGGCGCTGCGGATCGTCGGGCGCGATGAACAGCCCGACGAGAAACCCCGGCACCGCGAGATAGACCGCCACTGTCAAGAGCGCCACCGCGAGCGACACCACAACCGACACCTTCGCCCCGTCGCGCAGCGCAACCGCGTCGCCGCGCCCCCGCGCGCGCCCCACCATCACTGTCGCCGCGTTCGACAGTCCCATATGCACCATGAAGACGAGCGCCGTAATCTCGATGGCGATGCCGTGCGCGGCGAGCTCGCGCGTGCCGAACCAGCCCATCATGATCGCCGTGGCCGCGAACAGCCCGCTCTCGGCCAGTAGCGCGAGCCCGATCGGCCAGCCGACGCGGAATACCTGCCGCATCGCCAGCCAGTCGGGCCGCCACCACCGCGCCAGCAGCGTGTAACGCCGCAGCCCCGGCAGCAGCGCCGCATAGGCCAGAAGCCCGGCCGCCGACAGCGCCTGCACCAGAAGCGAGGCCAGCGCCGCGCCCCGCACCCCCATCTCGGGCGCGCCCGCATTGCCGAAGATGAACATCCAGTTCAGGCCGATATTGACGAACACCGCCGCCACCGTCGCCCACAGCACCACCTGCGTGCGACCGAGCGCGGCGAGGTAGCTCTTGAGCACCATCACGATCAGCGCGGGCACCATCCCCCAGCCCGCAATGCGCAGATAGCCCTCGGTATCGGCCGCCACCTGCCCCGGCTGGCCGAGCAGGCGCAGGATCGGCTCCGACCACCACATCGGCGCCATCACCGCGATCCCGAACCCCGCCGACAGCCACAGCCCCATCCGCGTCGCCCGGCGCACCTCGTCGTCGCGCGCCGCCGCCGCCGCCGAGGCCACCATCGGCATCACCGCATTCGCGAAACCGGAGCCGAAGATGAACAGCGTGAAGAACGCCGTCGCGCCGAGCACCCCGGCGGCGAGCGCGTCCACCGAATACCAGCCCAGCATCACCGTGTCGGTGATCTGCAGGGCGAACTGCGCGACATGGCTGCCCACGAGCGGCAGGCCGAGCGCCA
>PUKW01000104.1 GCA_003550665.1 Paracoccaceae bacterium
CAGATCCTGTTCGCGCTCATGCCGCTCCTGCGGCTGCTGGGGCCCCGCCGCGCGGGCGGGGCCTGACGCTTCAGTCCCTGCCCCAGCCCGAGACGGCCTTGACCTCGAGGAAATCCTCGATGCCCCAGACGCCGCCCTCGCGCCCGTTGCCGGACTGCTTCATGCCGCCGAAGGGCGCGCCGCGCCCGCGCGACTTGCCGTTCATCTCGACCATGCCGGACCGCAGCCGCCGCGCCAGCCGCTGGCGGCGCGCATCGTCGCCGCTCTGGACGTAGTTGGTCAGCCCGTAGGGGGTGTCATTGGCGATGCGGATCGCTTCCGCCTCGGTGTCGAAGGGGATCACCGACAGGACCGGGCCGAAGATCTCCTCGCGCGCGATGGTCATGTCGTTGGAGACATCGGCGAACACCGTCGGGCGCACATAGTAGCCGCGATTGACCCCTTCGGGCCGGCCGACGCCGCCCGCGACCAGCCGCGCGCCCTCGTCGATGCCGGTCTGGATCAGGTCCTGCACCTTGTCGAACTGCGCCGCATTGACGAGCGGGCCGATATGCTTGCCCGGCTCGGAGGGCGGGCCGACCTGCGTGGCCTCGGCGGTGCGGCGCGCGATCTCGACGGCGTCGTCATAGATCTCGCGCGAGACGAGCATCCGGGTCGGCGCGTTGCAGCTCTGGCCGGTATTGGAAAAGCAATGCGCCGCCCCCCGGCGCACCGCGTCGTCATCGGCGTCGGGGAAGATGATGTTGGCGCCCTTGCCGCCGAGTTCGAGATGCACGCGCTTGAGCGTGTCGGCGGCGTTCTTCGAGATCGCGATGCCGGCGCGACCCGAGCCGGTGTGGCTGACCATGTCGACCTCTGGATGCACCGAAAGCTGCGTGCCGACGCCGGCGCCGTCGCCATTGACGAGGTTGAACACCCCTTTCGGCACCCCCGCCTCATGCAGGATCTCGGCGTAAAGCATCGACGAGAGCGGCGCGACCTCGGAGGGCTTGAGCACCATCGTGCAGCCCGCCAGGAGCGCCGGCACCGTCTTGAGCGTGACCTGGTTCATCGGCCAGTTCCACGGCGTGATCAGCCCGCACACCCCGACGGCCTCCTTGATGATGCGGTCCTCGGGGGCGTGATCGCCGAGCGGGGCCTCGAATTCGATATGGTCGAACGCCGCCAGGTAGCCCTTGAGATGGCCGATCCCGGCGGCGGCCTGGGCGTTGCGGGCCAAATCTATGGGCGCGCCCATCTCGCGGCTGATGGTCTCGGCCATCTCGTCGGCGCGCGCCTCGTAGGCCGCAAGGATACGCTCGACCACGGCGCGGCGCTCGCGCGGGTCGGCATACATCCAGCCGTTGAGCGCGGCGCGCGCGGCGGCCACGGCGGCGTCGGTGTCGGCCTGCCCGCCGAGCGCGATCACCGCGTAGGGCTCCTCGGTGGACGGGTCGATCACCTCGAGATCGCTGGCGGCTTTCGGGGCGGTCCAGGCCCCGTCGATGTAGAACTGACGCTTGTCGAGCATTGGTGCCTCCTGAATTTTGGCGACACAGTGGCACCGTGCGGCGGGGGCTGCAAGGCAGCGGGATGATCCGGGCCCCAGATCCGCGGCGCGTCGCGCGCCAGCGTGCACCGCTCGGCCGCGTCGAGCCGGGCGCGCGCCGCAGCAGGATCGCCCGTCTCCCTGAGCGCACGGCGCCAGACCCGCAGCGCCGAGGCCGGCCGCCACGGCAGCGCCGCCCCGTGCAGCCAGCGGCGCAGCTCCGGCGGCAGCCGGTCGAAGCCGTGCATCGGGCGCGCGCGCCGGCGCGGCAGCGCGCTGGCGAGGTTGCGCGCGCTCATGGCGCCTGCGCGAGCGGGTCGAGCACCAGCAGAAGCCGAGTCTCGCCGCGCCCCGCGACCGGCGGCGAGCGGTGCAGGAGCCGCGTCGTCTCGCCGGGCCAGAGCGCGCCACGAAAGATCGCGGCACTCCCGGTGGAAAGCTCCTGCGTCTCGGCGGGCTCGGTGCCCGGCGCGCCAACGCCGAACTGTGTGCCGCGCCCGCGCAGCGTGCACAGGAGCCGGGCCGTGACCCGGTCGCAGTGAAACCGCCGGCAGGCGTCGTCCGCCACCACGTCGAGGCGCAGCCCCAGCATCGGCGCGGCCATAAGCCCGGCGAAAATCAGCGCGAGTGCGCCGACATCCTCGGCGAGCCGCTCGCGCATCGCCCCGCGCGGGGTTCCGGCGCGCGCGCAGGCGGCGCGCACTGCATCGCCCGCATGCGCCGGCGCGACTTTGACGCGCAGCGCGGGCAGCGCATCCGGCGCGAGCGTGTCGATCCACTCGGCGAAGGCCGCATCGCGCGGGCGCTGCCACACCGCCGCGGCCACCCCCGGATCGAGGGTATGCGCGAGGGCGTCGGGGTCGGGGCCGGTGGCAACGCGGTCGGCGTCGCGAAGCTGCGCGGTGCTCATGCGGCCTCCCGCACGCCCCATTGCGGGAACGGATCGGGCAACCCGGCCCAGTCCTCGGGGGCGAAGGCGGCGCGCTCGGGATCGCCGATCAGGCAGGCATCGAGCGCCGCGCGGATCGCGCCCTCATCCATCCCCGAGCCGATGAAGACGAGCTCCTGGCGCCGGTCGCCCCAGGGCTCGACCCAGTTGCGCGCCATGTAGGCGCGCGCGGCGTCATGGTCGGGCCAGCGTTCGCGCGGGACGGCCGCCCACCAGACGCCGAGCGGGACGACCGAGCTGATCGCGCCGGCGAGGCTGAACTCGGCGACCCAGCCGGGCCGCGTGGCGAGCCAGAAATGCCCCTTGGCGCGGATCACGCCGGGCAGGTCGCCGCCCAGCACACCATACAGACGCTCGGGGTGAAACGGCCGGCGGGCGCGGTAGACGAAGGAGCTCACCCCGTATTCCTCCGTCTCTGGGACATGCTCATCGAAGCCGTAGAGCTCCTTGGCCCAGAGCGGGTGATCATGGGCGCGCTCGAAATCGAACAGGCCGGTATCGAGGATCGCGCCGGCCTCGACCTCGGCGTAATCGGTCTCGATCAGCCGCGCATCGGGGTTGAGCGCCTTTATGATCCGGCGCGCGGCATCAGTGCGCGCGGGACCGGCCGCGGTGATCTTGTTGAGGATGACGACATCGGCGAACTCGATCTGGTCGGTGAGCAGGTTGACGAGGGTGCGCGCGTCGCCTTCGTCGGTGGTGTCGCGATCCTTGAGGAAATCATGGCTGGAATAGTCGGAGAGCAGGTTCACCGCATCGACCACCGACACCATCGTGTCGAGCCGGGCGACATCCGACAGGCTGGCATCCTGCGCATCGCGAAACTCGAAGGTCGCGGCGACGGGCAGCGGCTCGGACACCCCCGTCGACTCGATGAGCAGATAATCGAACCGGCCTTCGCCCGCGAGCCGGCGCACCTCGGCGAGCAGATCGTTGCGCAGCGTGCAGCAGATGCAGCCATTCGACATCTCCACCAATGTCTCCTCGCCGCGGCGCAGATCGACGCCGGCCTCGACGAGATCCGCGTCGATGTTGACCTCGGACATGTCGTTGACGATCACCGCGACGCGCCGGCCGTCGCGATTGTTGAGCACGCGGTTGAGAAGCGTCGTCTTTCCCGCCCCGAGAAAGCCCGACAGGACGGTCACGGGAAGCCGCGGATCGGCGTCGGTCATGCTGCACCTCATGAATGTAATACTATAACAAACATAGGCACGAGACCGGGAGGTTGCAAACGAAAACGCCCCGGCGCGGCGGCCGGGGCGTTTCGATCGGTCTGGTCGGGGCGTCAGGCGTCCTGCGTCTCGCCCGAGGTTTCCTCGCCGGTGGCCTGGTCGATGTTCTTCATCGACAGCCGCACCTTGCCGCGATCGTCGAAGCCCAGGAGCTTGACCTTGACTTCCTGGCCCTCCTGCAGCGCATCCGAGGGATGGTTGAGCCGCGTGTTCGCGATCTGGCTGACATGCACCAGCCCGTCGCGCTTGCCGAAGAAGTTCACGAAGGCACCGAAATCGACGATCTTGACGACCTTGCCGGTGTAGATCTTGCCTTCCTCGGGCTCGGCGACGATCGAGTGGATCAGGTCGCGGGCCTTGTTGATGGCCTCGCCATTGGGCGAGGCGATCTTGATGAGGCCCTCGTCATTGATGTCCACCTTGGCGCCGGAGGTCTCGACGATCTCGCGGATCACCTTGCCGCCCGAGCCGATCACGTCGCGGATCTTGTCCACGGGCACCTGCATCATCTCGATGCGCGGGGCGTGCTCGGAAAAGCCCGAGGCCTCGGTGAGCGCCTTCGACATCTCGCCGAGGATGTGCAGCCGCCCGTCCTTCGCCTGCGCGAGCGCCTGCTTCATGATGGCGGGGGTGATGCCCGCGACCTTGATGTCCATCTGCAGCGAGGTGATGCCCGCCTCGGTGCCGGCGACCTTGAAGTCCATGTCGCCCAGATGATCCTCGTCGCCGAGAATGTCGCTCAGGACGGCCCATTTGCCGTCCGTCTCGAGGATCAGCCCCATCGCGACACCGGCGACCGGCGCCTTGAGCGGCACGCCCGCATCCATCATCGACAGCGAGCCGCCGCACACGGTCGCCATCGAGGACGACCCGTTCGACTCGGTGATCTCCGAGACCAGCCGCACCGTGTAGGGAAAATCCGTCACCGGCGGCAGCACCGCCTGCAGCGCGCGCCAGGCGAGCTTGCCGTGGCCGATCTCGCGGCGTCCGGGTGGGCCGAAGCGGCCGACCTCGCCCACCGAATAGGGCGGGAAGTTGTAGTGCAGCATGAAGTTGGCGCGGCTGTTGCCGTGCAGCGCGTCGATGATCTGCTCGTCATCGCCGGTGCCCAGCGTGGTCGTGACCAGCGCCTGCGTCTCGCCGCGGGTGAACAACGCCGAGCCGTGCGGACGCGCGAGCACGCCGACCTCGGAGACGATGTCGCGGATATCGCCGTGCCCGCGCCCGTCGATGCGCGCGCCGCCGGCGATGATGTCGCCGCGCAGGATCTCGGATTCGAGCTTCTTGAAGGCGGAGCCCAGGTCGGGATCGGCCTGCTCCTCCTCGGTGAGCTGCGCGCGCACGGCGTCGCGGGCCGCGGAGATGGCGGTGGTGCGTTCCTGCTTGTCCTTGATGGCAAAAGCGGCGCGCATCAGCGCCTCGCCAAGCCCCTTCACGCGCCCGTAGAGCGCGGAATAGTCCGGCGGCGTGAAGTCGAAGGGCTCCTTCGCCGCGTCCTCGGCAAGATCGATGATCAGGTCGATCACCGGCTGCATCGCCTTGTGGCCGAATTCGACGGCGCCGAGCATCTCGTCCTCGGAGAGCTCATAGGCCTCCGACTCGACCATCATCACGGCATTCTGCGTGCCCGCCACGACGAGGTCGAGCCGCTGCTCGGCATTGTCGCGCAGCTTCTGCATGTCGTCGACTTCGGGGTTGAGGACGTATTCGCCGTTCGCGAAGCCCACCCGCGCCGCGCCGATCGGGCCCATGAAGGGCACCCCCGACAGGGTCAGCGCCGCCGAGGCCGCGATCATGCCGACGATGTCGGGCTCGTTGACGAGGTCGTGCGACAGCACGGTGCAGATCACCAGAACCTCGTTGCGGAACCCCTCGACGAAGAGCGGCCGGATCGGCCGGTCGATCAGCCGCGAGGTCAGCGTCTCCTTCTCGGAGGGGCGCGCCTCGCGCTTGAAGAAGCCGCCCGGGACCTTGCCCGCCGCGTAGTAGCGTTCCTGGTAGTGAACGGTCAGCGGCAGGAAATCCATGCCGGGCTTTTGTTCCTTGGCGAAGGTCACATTGGCCATCACGCTGGTCTCGCCCAGCGTGGCGATGACGGAGCCGTCGGCCTGACGCGCGACTTTGCCCGTCTCGAGGGTGAGTGTCTCCTCACCCCATTGAATCGATTTCGTCGTAACGTTGAACATCTCGTATCCCATCCTGGCACCGGGCCGTCCCGGCGCCTGTTGCGTACGGGCGCGGCGCGCCCGTGGCCTCGGCATGTGCCGCCGCTCCCGGTGAGGCCCGGCCGGTGCGGCGAAGGGGCTCGGGGTCGCGACCCCGAAACGAAAGCCGCGCCCCGGCGGGGCGCGGCGACGGCTCAGCGGCGGATGCCCAGCTTGCCGATGAGGGTCTTGTAGCGATCCTCGTCGTTGCGCCTGAGGTAATCCAGCAGCTTGCGCCGCTGCGCGACGAGCTTGAGCAGCCCGCGCCGGGAATGGTTGTCCTTGGCGTGGGTCTTGAAATGCTCGGTCAGCGCGGTGATGCGGGTCGTCAGGATCGCGACCTGAACCTCGGGCGAGCCTGTGTCGCCCTCCTTCGTGCCATACTCGCGAATGACGCGCGATTTCTCTTCGGCAGTAATCGACATCGGGTCTCCTTTCGGTTTCGGCGCGAGCCGGGATGTCGTCCAGCAAGGCCATGTCGGGCGCAGCACTCAGGCAGCGCTGCGCGCGCGTATACGCCAAGATGGCGCGCGACGAAAGCCTCGAATACGCGCCCCCCGGCCCGCGCCGCGGTCAACATGGTCCGCAGCTGCTGCCGCCCGAGCCGGCTCAACCCCAGCGGCGCGGTGCCTCGGCATAGGCCACGTAGAGCGGGTGGCGGGGATGGCCGTGCTTGGTCAGCCCCAGGTGAAACAGCGCCGCGCCGGTGCCGCGCAGGAGCGCCTCGACGGCCGGCCCGCGCCCCATATGCGTGCCATGCGTGCCCCATGCGCAGATCACTTGATCCGCCCAGGGCGCGCTTTCGGCGATCGCCGCGTCATTGTCCGGGCCGACGGGGTCCGCGGCCCGGCGCAGCGCACGCGGATCGGTCGCCCGCCAGGCGAAGATGTTGCACACGCGAAATCCGCCATATCCCAGGGTCCGCGCCCGGCGCTCGCAGCGCTCCACGGTGGGGTCGTTGCGGATCTCGGTGGCGGTCGAGGGGTTGAGCATCACGAACAGCACCCGCGGCCCCGCGTCGTCCCACACCCGCGTGAGCAGGTACCGGTAGCGTTCGCAGGGCGAGTAGAGCGCGGTGCTCACGGCGTCGCCCTTCAGATGCGCGCGGGTGATCATGACGCCCCAATAGGCCGCGCCCGCCCGCATCGCAAGGCGGGCTGTGCGCTCAGGCCGGGGCGGGTGGCGCCGGCGCGGTGTGCCTCCCGACCTGACCTGCCGCGAGCGTGGCCTGGCAGACGAACAGCACGGCGCCCCCGATCAGCAGCACGCGCAGCCCGACCAGCGACAGCTCCTGCCAATTCCGGGCAACAAGGTTGCCCCAGCTGTCGTAGCGGAATTCGTCGCAATGCGCTTCGGCATCGATTTCTGGATTCCTTTCCGCAACCTTGGCGGGGCATTCATCAATGTTCATTACACTGTCGTACTGCAGCGCCAACGCGTGCGTCGTGGGCGCAGCGATGATGAGCACCGCGAGTGTTAGGCCGATGACGCGTGTCGGGGTGCGCGACAGCGCTGCGCGCTTTGCTGCGGCGATGTCGATCAGCGCCACGATACCGATTGCAACGATCGGTCCGAAGATCGCGCGCGGACCCTCCTTGTA
>PUKW01000177.1 GCA_003550665.1 Paracoccaceae bacterium
AAGCGGATCGACTCGCCGCAGCCGCAGGCCTCGGTGACGTTGGGGTTGTGGAACTTGAAGCCCGATTCCAGCAGCCCGGTCTCGTGATCGATCTCGGTGCCGAAAAGGAACATCTGCGCCATCGGCGCGATCAGCACCCGTGCGCCGTCCTGTTCGACGACCTCATCGTGCTCATCGGCGGCATCCACGTATTCCATGGTATATTCCATGCCCGCGCAGCCGCCCTTCTTGACGCCGATGCGCAGCGCATGGACATTGTCGCGCGCCATCAGCCGGGCGATCTGCGCGGTGGCGCGCTCGGTCAGCGTGATCGGCGGATTTCCCGGAATTCCGAACATTACAACAGCCCCAGTTCCAGACGTGCTTCGTCGCTCATCATGTCGAGCCCCCAGGGCGGCTCCCAGACGAGCTGCACATTGACCTGCTTGACCCCGGGGATCGGTTCAACGGCATCGGCCACCCAGCCGGGCATTTCGCCCGCCACGGGGCATCCCGGCGATGTCAGCGACATCAGGACATCGACCTCGGCCTCATCGTTGATCTCGATCGTGTAGATCAGCCCGAGATCGAAGATGTTGACCGGGATCTCCGGGTCATAGACCGTCCGGCACGCCTCGGCGACCTGATCGTAGAGCGGGTGGTCGGTGCTCGACGGGCGGATAAGCGGCGCCCCGTCGGCCTCGGTATGCACTGTCATGGCGACCTCGTCCAATTCCTAGCAAATATATAAGGAATGGCAGGGCCAGCGTCTACCCCGTGCGCGCGGCTTGGCCTCGGCGGCCGGATCGGGCAGGAACGCAGGGCGCGGCGCGGGGCGCGCGAGCAGGGGAGACGAGAGGCATGACGACGCAGGTCGCTTTTTCGGTTCGCGCCACGGACGGGGCGGCACGCACGGGCAGTCTCGCCACGCCGCGCGGCGAGATCCGCACCCCGGCCTTCATGCCGGTGGGCACGGCCGGCTCGGTCAAGGCGATGCTGCCGGGCAATGTCCGCGAATCCGGGGCGGATGTGGTGCTGGGCAACACCTATCACCTGATGCTGCGCCCCGGCGCGGAGCGGATCGCGGCGCTCGGCGGGCTGCACCGCTTCATGAACTGGCCGCGCCCGATCCTGACCGATTCGGGCGGCTACCAGGTGATGAGCCTTGCCGGGCTGCGCAAGCTCACGGAGGAAGGCGTGCGCTTCAAGTCACATATCGACGGCTCGGCGCACATGCTCACCCCGGAACACAGCATGGAGGTCCAGCGTCTGCTCGGCTCCGACATCGTGATGGCCTTCGACGAATGCACGCCCTATCCGGCCGATGCGGCGACGGCGCGCACCTCGATGGAGCTGTCGATGCGCTGGGCGGAACGCTCGCGCGCGGCCTTCGGCGACCGGCCCGGCCATGCGCTCTTCGGCATCCAGCAGGGCGGCATGCACCCGGATCTGCGCGCCGAGAGCGCCGAGCACCTGCGCGCCATCGGCTTTGATGGCTACGCGCTGGGCGGGCTCGCCGTCGGCGAGGGGCAGGAGATGATGCTTCGGATGCTCGATGTCGCGGTGGACATGCTGCCCGCGGAAAAACCGCGCTATCTCATGGGGGTCGGCAAGCCGTCGGACATCGTGGGCGCGGTGGCGCGCGGCGTGGACATGATGGATTGCGTGTTGCCGACCCGCTCCGGGCGCACCGGACAGGCCTTCACCGCACGCGGCGTGGTCAACCTGCGCAACGCGCGCCACCGCGACGATCCGCGGCCCCTGGAGGAAGGCTGCGACTGCCCGGGCTGCACGGGGTATTCGCGGGCATTTCTGCACCACGTCGTGCGCAGCGGCGAGGCAGTCGCGATGACGCTCTTGAGCTGGCATAACCTCGCATACTACCAGAGGTTGATGAGCGGCTTGCGCGGCGCAATAGCGCAGGGCGGGCTCGCGGACTTTGTCGCCACCTTCGACGAAGGGCAGGCGCAGGGTGACATCGCGGCGATGTGAGGGGCGATAAGACTGGCGTGCACAGGGCGTTTCATGACAATCTGAGACGTCGGCACGCGGCGGTGCGGTTGAAAGCCCCCCCGCCGCGCCCCAATTAGATCTGCAAACAGGGGATTTCGAGCCGCCGCGCACCGTGGGGTCCGGGATCCTGCCGAAACAAGGATTGAGCATGACCGAGCAAACCAGCAACAGCCATCCCGTTCTGCCGCTGCGCGACATCGTGGTGTTTCCGCACATGATCGTACCGCTCTTCGTCGGGCGCGAGAAATCCGTGCGCGCGCTTGAGGAGGTGATGCAGGACGAGCGCCAGATCCTGCTGTCGAGCCAGCTCGACCCGGCCGCCGACGACCCCGACACCGACGGCATCTACCGCACCGGCGTGCTGGCCAATGTCCTGCAGCTGCTCAAGCTGCCCGACGGGACGGTGAAGGTTCTCGTCGAAGGCAAGGCGCGGGTGCGGCTGACCGAGTTCGTCGAAAACGACGCCTTCTTCGAGGCCCGCGTCGAGCCGCTGGCGGAATCGGACGGCGAGCCGGACACGGTGGCTGCCCTTCTGCGCTCCGTAGGCGAAGAATTCGAGCGCTACGCCAAGGCCAAGAAGAACATCCCGGAAGAAGCGCTCACCGCCGTTTCCGAAGCGCGCGAACCGGCCAAGCTCGCCGATCTCGTGGCCGGGCATCTCGGGGTCGAGGTCGATCAGAAGCAGGAGCTTCTGGAGACGCTCGATGTGGGCGAGCGGCTCGAGAAGGTCTACGGGCTGATGCAGGGCGAGATGTCGGTCCTGCAGGTCGAGAAGAAGATCAAGACGCGCGTGAAGTCGCAGATGGAGCGCACCCAGCGCGAGTATTACCTGAATGAGCAGATGAAGGCCATTCAGAAGGAGCTGGGCGACGGCGAGGACGGCCAGAACGAGGTCGCCGAGCTCGAGGAGCGCATCGAGAACACGCAGCTGTCCAAGGAGGCGCGCGACAAGGCGGAAGCCGAGCTCAAGAAGCTCAAGAACATGTCGCCGATGTCGGCCGAGGCGACCGTGGTGCGCAACTACCTCGACTGGATCCTGTCGATCCCGTGGGGCAAGAAGAGCCGCGTCAAGCGCGACCTCAAGCGTGCGCAGGAAGTCCTCGACGCCGATCATTACAGCCTCGAGAAGGTCAAGGAGCGCATGGTCGAGTATCTCGCCGTGCAGAACCGCTCCAAGAAGGTCAAGGGCCCGATCCTGTGCCTCGTCGGCCCGCCGGGGGTGGGCAAGACGTCACTGGGGCAGTCCGTGGCGCGCGCGACGGGGCGCGAATTCATCCGCATCAGCCTGGGCGGCGTGCGCGACGAGTCCGAGATCCGCGGCCACCGGCGCACCTATATCGGCTCGATGCCGGGCAAGATCATCCAGGCGATGAAGAAGGCCAAGACCACCAATCCGCTCATCCTGCTCGACGAGGTCGACAAGATGGGGCAGGACTTCCGCGGCGATCCGGCCTCGGCGATGCTCGAGGTGCTCGATCCCGAGCAGAACTCGACCTTCGTGGACCACTATCTCGAGGTGGAATACGACCTGTCGAACGTGATGTTCCTGACCACCGCCAACAGCTACAACATGCCCGAGCCGCTGCTCGACCGCATGGAGATCATCCGGCTGTCGGGCTACACCGAGGACGAGAAGCGCGAGATCGCGCGAGGGCATCTCCTGCCCAAGCAGGTCAAGAACCACGGGCTCAAGCCGAAGGAGTTCGCGCTCGACGACGCGGCGCTCAAGGAGCTCATCCGCACCTATACGCGCGAGGCCGGCGTGCGCAATCTCGAGCGCGAGCTCGCCAAGCTGGCGCGCAAGGCGGTCACCGAAATCGTGCGCAAGAAATGCGACTCCGTGCATATCACCATCGAGAACCTCGCCGATTATCTCGGCGTGCCGCGCTTTCGCTACGGGCTTGCCGAACAGGAGGACCAGGTCGGGGTCGCCACCGGGCTGGCCTACACCCAGGTCGGCGGGGAGCTTCTGTCGATCGAGGCGCTGCGCCTGCCTGGCAAGGGCCGGATGAAGACCACCGGCACGCTCGGCGACGTGATGAAGGAGTCGATCGACGCAGCGTCGAGCTTCGTGCGCTCGATCGCGCCGGAGATCGGCGTCAAGCCGCCGCGCTTCGAGAAGTGGGACATCCATGTGCACGTTCCGGAGGGCGCCACGCCCAAGGACGGGCCGAGCGCCGGCGTGGCGATGGTGACCTCGATCGTATCGGTGCTCACGGGCATCGCGGTGCGCAAGGACATCGCGATGACCGGCGAGGTCACGCTGCGCGGCAATGTCCTTCAGATCGGCGGCCTCAAGGAGAAGCTGCTCGCCGCGCTCCGCGGCGGCATCACGACCGTCTTGATCCCGAAGGACAATGAAAAGGACCTCAAGGAGATCCCCGACAACGTCAAGGAGGGCCTCGAAATCATCCCGGTGTCCAACGTGCGCGAGGTGCTGCGCTACGCGCTCGTGGATGTGCCGGAGCCGGTCGAGTGGGACGAGGAGGCCGAGGAAGAGGCCGCGGCCGCGCGCGCGGCGCTGAGCGGCGACACCGACAGCCCGAGCGTCGCAAAGCACTAGGTCGCGCCGCGCGCATCTGCCGGCATGCGCCGGGCGCCAACCTTCGGCGCCGCACGCTCGAAGCGCGCAAGACCGGTTCGCGCTCTTGCGCAGACCGAAGGCCGGGGTGGAGACATCCCGGCCTTTCGTCACCCGCCGTGGCGCGCCTCAGGGCCGCAATGCTCCGGTCGCGATCGTGACCCGCGATGGCGGCATGCGAGGCTGCGCAAGGCTTTCAAATCGGATCGCCGCGCTGTATCGACTTTGCCCGAGACGGCCGGAGAAATCAGGCACAAGGTGCTGCGGCAGGCGCGAGACTGAGGACGACAGACATGACTGCAGTCGATCGATCAGGTCTTCGAGATGCGGCGCGGTTGAGCGTGGCGCCGATGATGGATTGGAGCGACGCTTCGTAGATCATTGATCTTAATTGGATAATTTTCCTCTCAAAGTCAAGTAGCAAGAAAATAGCAAGAACACGTGGTGGACCATGCGGTGTCGCGCGCGCCGCCGCCGGTTACACCGCGACGCGATATAGCTGAAAGTTGGTGATGGCCCCTGAGGGGCGGCATATCATGGCGGTGTTGAGACGCCGTCAATTCTCCGAAGAGGAAGCGATATGCCACATGACGAAGGCTACCATCACCGAGCTACCCGATCCATCGGGATTTTCCCCTGACCCGCTGAGCGAGGTCCTGCGATCCGGCGCGCGGCGTCTGATCGAGCAGGCAGTGGAGGCGGAGCTGGCCACGCTGCTCGCGACGCATGCGGGCGAGCGCGATGAGGGCGGTCGGGCGCGGCTCGTTCGGCACGGTCATCTGCCCGAGCGCGAAGTGATGACCGGGGTTGGCCCGGTGCCGGTGAAGGTTCCGCGGCTGCGCGACCGCGCCGCGGGGGCCGAGAGGATCCGGTTCACCTCCGCCGTCCTTCCACCCTGGCTTCGCAAGGTCAGGTCGGTCGAGGAACTGCTGCCCTGGCTGTATCTGAAGGGCATTTCGAGCGGCGACTTCCAGGAGGCGCTCGCGGCACTGCTTGGCCCGAACGCGGCGGGGCTGTCCTCGACCACGATCTCGCGGCTCAAGGCGGCGTGGTGGGACGAGTATGAGCGCTGGCAGCGCCGCGATCTCGGCTCCCGGCGCATCGTCTACATCTGGGCTGACGGGGTCTACTTCCAGCCGCGCATGGCCGAGGAAAAACAATGCGTTCTGGTGCTGATCGGCGCGGATGAATGGGGCCGCAAGGAGGTTCTGGGCCTCACCGACGGCTACCGTGAGAGCACGCAGAGCTGGCGCGAGCTGCTGCTCGACCTCAAGCGCCGCGGGCTGACCCGTGCCCCGGACCTGGCTATCGGCGACGGCGCTCTCGGTTTGAGGCGCTTGAAATTCCCGCGAAGCGACAGCTCCGGTGCGAGCAACCCGACATGTTGATCGAGATAGGCGCAGGCCACCTCCAGCCGGACAGCACCCGACAGGGGCGCCCGCCGCCCGGCGATGAGGTCGAGCAGCGTGGTCTTGCCGCTGCCGTTCGGGCCGGTGACGGCAATTCGTTCGGGACCGGTGATCGACAGTGACAGGTCGCGGATGATGGGACGCTCTGCGTCGGGACCGCCGCTGACCTCCTCCAGACGCAGGGCCGTCCGGGAGCGCGGAAGACCCGTCAAGGCGATCTCCATGGCCAGCGGTTCGATAATCTCGACCTTTTCGCGCGCCTCCGACAGCTTCGCCTCGGCCGCCGCGCGCCGGACATCGCGAAGCCGCGCCCCTGCGCCGCCGGAGGCCTCGGCCCGCTCCTGCGCCGCATCCATCAGGATCTTCGGCTGATCGCCCTTCGCCCTGGCTTTGCGCCCGTTGCTGTCGCGGCGCGCCTTGCGCTCGGCCGCCTGCTGCGCGCGCCGCTCCTGCTCGGCGCGGGCCTTCTCGGCATGCGCGAGGTCGAGATGTGCTGCCTCGACCTCCGCCGCCTTCATGGCGCGGTAGGCGCTGTAGCCACCGCCGTAGCGCCGCGCCCCGAGTGTCGAAAGCTCGACAATGGCATCCATCTCCTCGAGCAGTTCACGGTCGTGGCTGACGACGATGGCGGCCTGTCGCCAGTTGCGCAGGAGGTCGATGACAGTGGCCCGGCCCGCCCGGTCGAGGTTGTTCGTCGGCTCGTCGAGCAGCAGGATATCCGGCTCCGCAAAGAGGAGCGCCGCGAGACCCGCGCGCGTGCGCTGCCCGCCCGACAGACCGGACAGAGGTGCCCAGGGGGCGAGCGCGAGACCGCAGCGTCGCAGCGCGCTCTTCATCCGAGCGGGCAGGGTCCAGTCGGCTTCGCCCAACTCCTTGAGCCCGGCTGTCCCGGCTTCGGCGCGCTCGAGCAGCTCCAAGGCGTCGCGCGCGTCGAAGAGATCCGCCACGGTCTCCGATCTGTCCGCCAGGAGCTCCTGGCGCAGCAGGCCCGAGTTGCCCGCGACATGCACATGCCCGAATCCCGGCGCCAACTCCCCGGCGATCAGGCGCAGCAGCGTGGTCTTGCCGCTGCCATTGCGGCCGACGAGGCCGGCACGCTCGGCTCCGAAGCTGAAAGCGAGACCTGAGAGGACGGCGGTGCCGTCAGGCGTGGCCCAGGTGAGGCCGGAAAGGGTGACGGAGTCGGACATGGGGCAGGACTTCTCGCAGCGTTGCCGAAGGGGCGCAGGCGGCGAGGGTCTGGTCCATGTCGAGGCGGCTCCTGTGTGTCCTTCCACTATCAGCATAAGAGATGGCGTTCCGCGCGCAAGCGAATTTCCGACGGAGCAGATGGGTCACCGCGTCATGCTGCGCCGCCGCACTGCCGCGCATCTTTCCATCCGGTCCTGTCGCGGGATTGGTGGAAATTGGGAGGTTGGCGTAATCTCCAGGTGTTGAAACAACCATGAGCGGCGGCTGGCACCGCCGAAGGAGATTACGCCATGGAAGAGACTACCAAGA
>PUKW01000268.1 GCA_003550665.1 Paracoccaceae bacterium
CCCAGAGCAGGATGTCGCTGTCGGCCAGCGAGATCCAGAAATGGTTCTCGCCCAGCCGCAGGAGCACCGGATCGTTCAGGATGCCGCCATCGGCATTCGTGATCAGGACGTATTTGCACTGCCCGACCGCCATCCGCGACAGATCGCGCGGCGTCAGCATCTGGGTGAACCGCGCTGCATCCGGTCCGGTGATCTCGACCTGCCGTTCCACGGCCACGTCGCACAGGATCGCGTCATTGACGAGGTTCCAGAAATTCTGCACCGGGTCGCCGAAGTCGCGCGGGATATACATGTGATTGTAAACCGAAAATCCCTGCGCGCCCCAACGCACCGTCGCGTCGAAATAGGGGGATTTGCGGATCTGCGTGCCGAATCCGAAACCGTTCGATTGCGTCATGGACCTCCCCTTCCATTCGCGGCGGCCCGCTCCTCTGCAAGACGGACCGCTCAGGCGCCCATCTAACAGCAGATTCGCCACCCCATGGACTGAAATCGCACGCCCGCGAGGCTGGACGGACTTCGTTTGGGGGATCTCGCAGACCGCGCGGACCCGCCGCGTCAAGTGCCGGTCCTCGCGGCAAGGCGCGCGAGATTGGGCGGCTCGGATTTGACCTCGCGGGTCACGATGTAGGTCATGTAGCGCTCGATCCCCAGTTCGACGGCGAGCAGGGCGTCCATCAGGTTCTGAAAGGCCGCGAGACTGGGAGCAACCACGGTCATGACATAATCCATGCCGCCCCCGGTGGCGATGCAATGGGTGATCTCGTCGCGCTCGCGGATGCAGGCCTCGAACCTGTCGAAATCCGACTTGCGGTGCTGCGACAGGGAGACGGTGACGATGACCCGGGTAAAGTCGGCGATCCGGTCAAGCGCGATGTCGGCCTGATAGCCGCGTATGAACCCCTCGGCGCGCAACCGGCTCAATCGCTCCCAGCACGGCGTCGGCGACAGGTTCACCATCTCTGCAAGCTTGATCTTGCTCAACTGGCCGTGCTTCTGAACCGCGCTCAGAATGCGAATGTCGGTCGCGTCGAGCCCGCCCTTTGGCCTCATTCGAAACTCACCTTGACACTTGCCGAGGCAGATGCCGCCAAATTGCCCGAAGTCGCGTCATCCTCGATCGGGTCATTCTCGGGCGCATGGCTGGCTGGGCGATCTTCCGGACCAGGATGCGAGGATGACGGCTTCAAAGCAACAGTTTCACCGACAAACCTCCATCGCTCAAGGCCAAACCGTATCTGCGCCGCCGGGGCGTGTGCCGGCAGTTGGTCCCGGAGCCCGCGCGTAGATTCCGGCGCGGGGCCGAGCTTGGCGCCTCGGCCTTGGGCCATGTGGCCGGTGTCCTCGATCCCGGCTCCGGCGCATACGGCGCTCGCGCACCGACCCGGCAATGCGCGCGCCGCATCGCGCGCGCCGGCTGGCTCGACACGGAAAATCCGGAACCGTTGGCCGGCTCGCGCGTTCTAATCAGGTCACCCAGAGGAGAAGGTTCCAATGTCCACCGCCCAAACGCCCCCGTCATCGGCCTTCGAGGCTGCTGCGCATGAGACGCTTGTCTCCACGCTTCGCAACACGCACGCGCAGGAAAAGCAGGCGATCGCAGTCCTGGAATCGCAGCTCAAGCTGCTGACGGACTATCCCGATCTGCACGCCCGCGTGACTGCGCACATCGTCGAGACGCGCGAACAGGCGCGCCGGCTCGAGGCCGGGCTCGAGGCGTGCGGCGACTCGGCGTCGATGGTCAAGGACACGCTGTCGAGCGTCATGGGCCTGGGGCAGTCCTCGGTTCAGGGCCTCAGCGATGACGCCGTGCTGAAGGCCGTGGCCGGCGACATGATGACCGAACATCTCGAAATCGCGACCTACCGCACCCTGCTCACGCTCGCCGATATGGCGGGCAAGCCCGAGCTTCGCCCGCGACTGGAGGAGACGCTGCACGAGGAGGAGGAGATGGCGGCGTGGTTCGATCAGAACCTCGACGCGATCACGCGACGCTTCGTCGAGATCAAGACCTCGGAGCTTCAGGCCCATGCGGCGCGGCGCAGCGAGATCGCGACGGCCGAAGAGGAATCCACGGCCGAACCGAAGGCCGACATGGCGCCGGACACCCCGCCCGCGCCCCCGGTCCCGAAAGAGCCCCGCCGCCCGGATGCGCCGGCTGCCGGCGCTGCGCGCCGCGACGGCTGAGCCCGCGCGCCACGCATCGACGTCCGCGATTCTACGCCGCGCTGGCGCAGGCTCCATCAGGGCGTCGCCGACAGCTCCGGGACATGCACCGTTCGCAGTGTGCCGCCCGAGCCGGCGCAACAAGGCGTGCCACCCGCCGCGCTGGTGTCGCGCTCGCGGGTTCGCTTCGCGAATGCCCCCCAAGCGCGGAGATCGGGCCCGTGATCTCGCGACGTCTGTGGGGCTTTCCCTTTCTCATCAGGACATTGCAGCGATTCCATGGTGCGGGCGGCCGGACTCGAACCGGCACGGGCATCTGCCCCAGGCATTTTAAGTGCCATGCGTCTACCGTTCCGCCACGCCCGCACAGGAAGCGTGATAGGGGCGCGGCAAGCTGCGCTCAAGGGGCGTGTCAGGGCACCCCCTCCTTGACCGCTTCCATGGAGACATGGGTCGAGGTCGCCGTGACATGGGGCAGGCTCGAAATCCGCTCGGCGAGCACGCGGCGATAGCTCTTGATGTCGCCGGTGCGCACCTTGAGAAGATAGTCGAACCCGCCCGCGATCAGGTGGCACTGCTCGATCTCTGGGATCTCGGCGACGGCGGCGTTGAAGGCTGCGAGCGCGGCCTCGCGGGTGTCCGACAGCTTGACCTCGACAAAGGCGACATGAGCCGCCCCGATGCGCCTTGGGTCGAACAGCGCGCGGTAGCCGAGGATGACACCATTCTCCTCGAGCCGGCGCAGTCGCGCCTGGGTGGGCGATTTCGACAGCCCGATGCGGCGGGCGAGCTCCGTGACGCTGATGCGGCCCTCCGTCGAAAGCACGCGCAGGATGGCGGCATCGAACCGGTCGAGGCCGAATGGGTCGGTTTGCATGGATTGCCCCGCTTCAGAAAGGCGAACCAGATCGACTATGCCGCAAAATCGGGAAGAACTGAACCGCTGAATGGCGTATATCTGGTCCGAAAGGAGGTACATCATGCCGCTCGACAGGATCGACACGCTCAAGGCTCGTATCGACCGCGAGGCCCTCGCCGACGAGACCGCCGTGCTGCAATCGCTCATCGCGCAAGCCGACCTCGACACAGCCGCGCGCGCGCGCGTCGCCGGGCGCGGCGCAGGCCTCGTGCGCGCCATCCGCGACAGCGCGAAGCCCGGGCTGATGGAGGTCTTTCTCGCCGAGTACGGCCTCTCGACGGAGGAAGGCATCGCGCTGATGTGCCTGGCCGAGGCGCTCTTGCGCGTGCCCGACGCGGCCACGATGGACGCGCTCATCGAGGACAAGATCGCGCCCTCGGACTGGGGCCGGCACATGGGCCATTCCTCCTCCAGTCTCGTGAACGCCTCGACCTGGGCGCTGATGCTGACCGGCAAGGTTCTCGACGAGGGCGAGCCGGGGGTGGCCGGCCATCTGCGCGGCGCGATCAAGCGGCTCGGCGAGCCTGTCATCCGCACCGCGGTGGGCCGCGCGATGCGCGAGATGGGGCGGCAGTTCGTGCTCGGCGAGAGCATCGACGCCGCAATGAAGCGCGCCCGCGAGCGCGAAGCGCAGGGCTACGGCTATTCCTACGACATGCTTGGCGAGGCCGCGCGCACCATGGCCGACGCGGATCGCTACCATGCGAGCTACGCGCGCGCCATTGAGGCGATCGGCCGGGCCGCGCATTCCGACGATGTGCGGGCCAATCCGGGCATCTCCGTCAAGCTCTCGGCGCTGCATCCGCGCTACGAGGTCGCGCAGCGCGACCGGGTGATGGCCGAGCTCGTTCCCCGCGCCGCCGAGCTTGCCAGCATGGCCGCCGCGCGCGGCATCGGCTTCAATATCGACGCGGAGGAGGCCGACCGGCTCGCGCTGTCGCTCGAAGTCATCGAGACGGTGCTCGCCGATCCAGCGCTCAAGGGCTGGGACGGCTTCGGCGTGGTGGTGCAGGCTTACGGCCAGCGCTCCGGCGCGGTCATCGACTGGGTCCGTGAGACCGCCGCGCGGCTCGACCGCCGGGTGATGCTGCGGCTCGTCAAGGGCGCCTACTGGGACACCGAAATCAAGCGCGCGCAGGTGCTCGGGCTCGACGGCTTTCCCGTCTTCACGCACAAGCCCGCCTCGGATGTCTGCTTCGTCGCCGATGCGCGCAAGCTTCTGGGCATGACCGACCGGATCTATCCGCAACTCGCGACCCACAACGCGCATTCCGTCGCCGCGGTGCTGGAGATGGCGCGCGGCATGGGGGTGGCGAAATCGGCCTTCGAGTTCCAGCGCCTGCACGGCATGGGCGAGCGGCTGCACGAGATCGTCATGGCCGAGGAGCGCACGCGCTGCCGCATCTACGCGCCGGTGGGGGCGCATCGCGACCTGCTCGCATACCTGGTGCGCCGGCTGCTGGAGAACGGCGCGAACTCCTCCTTCGTCAACCAGCTCGTTGACGAGGAGGTCGCCCCCGAAGAGATCGCCGCCTGTCCCTTCGCTGCTGCCGAGGCGCTGCCGCCGGGCACCAATCCGGCCCTGCGCCGCGGCCCGGAGCTGTTCCAGCCCGAGCGGCCCAACGCGCGCGGCTGGGACCTCGCCGACACGGCCGATCTCGAGGAGATCGACGCGGCCCGCGCGCCCCATCGCGACGCGCGTTTCGAGGCCGGCCCGATCATCGCCGGCAATCCGCGCGGTGGCACCGCGCAGGCCGTGACCAACCCCGCGGTGCCGGACGACACGGTCGGCCATGTCACCTGGGCGGTGCCCGAGGATGTGGACACGGCGCTCAAGTCTGCGAAGCCCTGGTCGGCGAGCCCCGCCGAGCGGCGCGCCGTGCTCGACCGCGTCGCGGATCTCTACGAGCGCGATTTCGGCCGCCTTTTTGCCCTGTGCGCGCGCGAGGCGGGCAAGACCCAGCTCGACGCGGTGGGCGAGCTGCGCGAGGCGGTGGATTTCCTGCGCTATTACGGCGCGCAGGCCGAGACGACGCACCCCACGCCACGCGGGGTCTTCGCCTGCATCTCGCCGTGGAACTTCCCGCTGGCGATCTTCACCGGCCAGATCGCGGGCGCGCTGGCCGCGGGCAACGGCGTCATCGCCAAGCCCGCCGAGCAGACGCCGCTCATCGCCGCCGCCGCTGTGCGGTTGATGCACGAGGCCGGCGTGCCGCGCGAGGTGATGCAGCTTCTGCCCGGCGACGGCGCGACGGTGGGCGCGGCGCTCACCTCCGATCCGCGCATCGCCGGCGTGGCCTTCACCGGCGGCACCGACACCGCGCAGACCATCCGGCGCAGCATGGCCGCCCATCTCGACCCGGCCGCGCCGCTCATCGCCGAGACGGGCGGGCTCAACGCGATGGTGGTGGACTCCACGGCGCTGCACGAGCAGGCGGTGCGCGACGTGCTCGCCTCCGCGTTCCAGTCCGCCGGGCAACGCTGCTCGGCGCTGCGCTGTCTCTATGTGCAGGAGGACGTGGCGAAGGAGTTCCGCGAGATGCTGTTCGGGGCGATGGAGGAGCTGCGCCTCGGCGATCCGTGGCACCTGTCCACCGATATCGGCCCGGTGATCGACGCCGGGGCCGCCGCGGCGATCCGCGCCCATATCGCCACGCCCCCGGGCCGCGTCGTGAAGACCCTGGACGCCCCCGCCGAGGGCCATTTCGTCGCCCCCACCGTGATCGAGGTGGAGGGCATCTCGGCGCTCGAGCGCGAGGTGTTCGGCCCCGTGCTGCATCTCGCGACCTACCGCGCCGACCGGCTCGACAAGGTGATCGACGCCGTCAACGCAAGGGGGTACGGGCTGACCTTCGGGCTGCACACGCGCATCGACGACCGTGTCCAGCAGATGGTGGACCGCATCCATGTCGGCAACACCTATGTCAACCGCAACCAGATCGGCGCCATCGTCGGCAGCCAGCCCTTCGGCGGCGAGGGGCTGTCGGGCACCGGCCCGAAGGCGGGCGGGCCGCGCTACGTGCCGCGCTTCGCCGCGCCGGAGCGACCGGCCGCCGATGGCACCTGGGGCAGGCCGGCCGATCCCGCGGCCGTGCAGCGCGCCATCGACGCGGCGCAGCCCGGCAGCAAGATCGTGGGCAGCGAGGAGTTTCCCGGCCCCACGGGCGAGTCCAACAAGCTCACCCTCGTCGCGCGGCCGCCGCTCCTGTGTCTCGGCCCCGGCCGCGCGACCGCGCGCGCGCAGGCCGAGGCGGCGCGGTCGCTCGGGGGTGTGGCCGTCGAAGCCGATGGACAGCTCGATCCGTCGGCGCTCACGTCGCTGTCGGGGATTTCCGGCGCGCTCTGGTGGGGCGACGCCGGCACGGGGCGCGCGCTGGCGCAGGCCCTCGCGGCGCGCGATGGGCCGATCCTGCCGCTGGTGATGCAGAAGCCCGACGCCGCGCATGTCCTGCATGAGCGCCATGTCTGCGTGGACACGACCGCCTCGGGCGGAAACGCCGCATTGCTGGCCGCCGTGAGCGCTTGACGCGCCTGCGCGGATCGGGAAGCGTGCCGCGATGCTCTTCCCGATCCGCGATCACAACCCCTCGCGCCGCGTGCCGGTCGTCACCTGGGCGCTGATCGTCGTCAATGTGCTGGTTTTCCTGAGTTATCAGCCGCTTTTCGAGGATCCGCGCGCGCTCGAGGTGTTTTTCCTGACCTGGGGGAAGGTGCCGGTCCTCGTGGCGCAGGGCGAGCAGCTTCACACCCTCGTGACCTCGCAGTTCCTGCATGGAAGCTGGCTGCATCTGGGCTTCAACATGCTGTTCCTGTGGATCTTCGGCGACAATGTCGAGGATGAGTGGGGGCATCTGCCGTTCCTCGTGTTCTACCTCGCCTGCGGGGTGGCGGCGGCGCTGTTGCAGCTCGCCTTCGCGCCGGACTCGACGATCCCGATGGTGGGGGCGTCGGGGGCGATCGCAGGGGTGCTCGGCGGGTATCTGGTCATGTTTCCGCGCGCGCGGGTCGATCTGTTCCTGTTTCTGGTGATCTATGTGCGCATCATCCCGCTTCCGGCCTGGGTGATGCTCGGGGTGTGGTTCCTGATTCAGATCGCGGGCGGGCTGGCGGCGCCGGCGGATGCGGGCGGGGTGGCGTATTGGGCGCATGCGGGCGGCTTCGTCGCGGGGGCGGTACTGATGCTGCCGCGCTGGCTGAGCCGGGGCGGGACGGCGTATTGGGGGCGCAATTTCGGCGCCCCGCCGCACCCCGAGGCGCGCTACAGGAATGTGCGCACCGCCGTGCCGCGGGTGCGCCGGCGGCGCCGCGTCGACCGGGTGCCGCGCGTGCCGCGCCGGCGGCGCTAGAGCGTGTCGCGCAAAAGTGGGGACCGG
>PUKW01000213.1 GCA_003550665.1 Paracoccaceae bacterium
CGTTCGAAGTTCTATCGGATGTGGCTTGCCCATCTGTGACCCCAATATCTGCCTCAAGGGACGGGAACCACATCATGGCCGATCCGCGAATCCTGAATCCGAAAGGAAGCGACGCGCTCTAGCCGACGCGCTGGGCGACCTGGTGAAAGGGAATGCGCCATGACGTTACGGTGACGGCTCGACCGGCTTGAATGCTGGAAACCGCATATGCAGCCGCCACCGGCAATTATGCGCCCTGTCGTGATGCCCGGCGATTGCGGGCCGGTGGTGGTGGCACTGGTGCGGCGCGCGGGCGAACCGTGGCAGCAGATTGACCGCGAACCGGGCGAAGCGCTCGAAGCCTTCAAGGCGCGGGCATGGGCCGGGGCCTGACTGGTTCCAATGCCGCGCATTCCCCGTCTGCGCCTGGATGGCCTGGCCCAAAATCCCAATTATGGCGAATCCTGCCCGCTTGCCCCCGCGCCGGTCCCCGTGAGCGCGCGAAAGTCTCGGACCACCCGCGCCCCCGCTGGCGGGGCTTTTGCTTCCGGCATGTTCCGGGGCAAGCCTTGTCGATGTGGGGGATATCTTGGGGGCGCAGTTTTCAGCTTTTGCAATGAAAACAATCGCTTAAGTGCCTTAAATGGCAGCCCGTAGGGGAATCGAACCCCTCTTTCCAGGTTGAAAACCTGGCGTCCTAACCGATAGACGAACGGGCCACACTGACCGTGCCGGTGTCTAGAAAATGCCGCGCCGCGTTGCAAGGGGCTTTTCTCGGAATTTGCGTGCTTTTCGTGCCGGTCGCGGCATCGCCGTCAGGCGCGGGCCGCGTCCTCGAGGCGCAGCTGCAAGCGCTGACGTCCCCCCCAGTCATTGATCTCCAGCCGCCCGGCGAGGTGCAGGCGCATGCCGCCATGCCCCTCGATCAGCGGGCCGAGCGGGCCATCGAAGGCGCCGAAGGCAACCGCGTCGAGCCGCGGGCCGTGCCCGTCGCCGAAGCTCAGCCGCAGATGCGTGTCACCCATGCGCCGGGTTGAGTGGATCGCCATGTCGGCGAAGGCGAAGCGGGGCGCGGGCGCACCGGCGCCGAAGGGGCCGGCCGCTTCGAGCCGGGTGATCAACTCCGGCGTGACAGCGCCGGGCATCAGCAGGCCATCGAGTCGCAGATCCGCGGGCCCGGCCGCGCCCGCGCCCTGGCGCGCGAGCAACTCGCCAAGCCGCGCCATCGCGGGCTCCAGCGCCTCACGCTTCAAGCTCAGACCGGCTGCCATCGGGTGCCCGCCGCCCTTGATCAGGAGCCCCTCGGCCGCAAGCCGCTGCACGGCCGCGCCGAGATCGACGCCGGCGACCGAGCGGCCCGAGCCGGTCCCCGTCTCCGCGTCGAGGCTGATCGCGAGGGCAGGGCGGCTCGTCGCCTCCTTGAGCCGCGAGGCCACGATCCCCACGACGCCGGGGTGCCAACCCTCGCCCGCGGCCCAGATGAGCGGCCCATCGAGGCCGCGCGCCTCGGCCTGCGCCATCGCCTCCGCGCGCACCCGCGCCTCGATTTCGCGGCGCTCGACGTTGAGCTCCTCGAGACGCGCGGCGATCGCCTCGGCCTCGCTCTGCGCGGTCGCGGACAGAAGCCGGGCGCCGAGATCGGATTGTCCGATGCGGCCGCCCGCATTGACGCGGGGGCCGAGCACGAAGCCGAGATGATGCGCGCTCGGGGCGCTCGTCAGCCGCGCCGCATCGGCGAGCGCGCGCAACCCCGGCCGGCCCCGTTGCGCCATCACGACGAGTCCCTGGCGCACCAGCGCACGGTTGACCCCGACGAGCGGCGCGACATCCGCAACCGTCGCGAGCGCCACGAGATCGAGCATTCGCATCAGATCCGGCCCCGCGCGCCCCGCCGCGCGCAGTTGCCGCCCGGCCTCCACGAGGACCAGAAACACGACCGCCGCCGCGCACAGATGCGACAGGCCGCCGGGTTCGTCCTGGCGGTTGGGGTTGACGACGGCATGGACGGGGGGCAGCGTCTCGCCGCCGAGATGGTGATCGAGCACGAGGACATCGGCGCCCTCGGCCGCCGCCAGCGCCTCATGTGCCATGGTCCCGCAATCGACACACACGATCAGGTCATGCGTGGCCGCAAGGCGCTGCATCGCGGGGACGTTCGGGCCGTACCCCTCCGCGAGCCGGTCCGGGATGTAGAGCGTTGCCGCGCAGCCCATCGCGCGCATCCAGTCGATGAGCAGCGCCGACGATGCCGCGCCGTCCACGTCGTAATCGCCGAACACCGCGACGCGCTCGCCGCGTGAGATCGCGGCGATCAGGCGCGCGGCGGCGCGCTCGGAGTCGCGCAGGCCGTGCGGGTCGGGCAGCAGGTCACGCAGGGCGGGGGCGAGGAAGCCCTCGGCCTCGGCGGCCTCCACGCCGCGCCGGGCGAGCGTGCGGCACAGCGCCTCGGGCAGCCCCGTGGCCTGCACCAGCGCCTCGGCCTGGCGCTCCTCGGCCGCGCCGGGGCCGATCCAGCGGCGGCCCAGCACGGATTGCGCGACATCGAGAAAGGCGCGCGGTTCGCTCACTTGTCCCGTGTGCGGTAGTTCACGCGCCGCACGGAGCCGGTCTTGGAGCGCATCAGCAGCGTCTCGGTGGTGATCCAGCCCGGCTCGCGCTTGATGCCCGGCAGCAGCGAGCCGTCGGTCACGCCGGTGGCCGCGAGGATCACGTCGCCGCGCACGAGGTCGTCGCGGCGATAGACGCGGTCGAGATCCTCGATTCCGGCGCGGCGCGCGCGTGCGACCTCGTCATCGTTGCGAAATAGGAGCCGCCCCTGCATCTGCCCGCCCATGCATTTGAGCGCCGCCGCCGCGAGCACCCCTTCGGGCGCGCCGCCCGAACCCATATACATGTCGATGCCGGTGAGTTCGGCCTCGGCGCAATGGATGATCCCGGCGACGTCGCCATCCATGATCAGCCGGATCGCCGCGCCGGTCTCGCGGATCTCGGCGATCATGTCGGCGTGGCGGTCGCGCTCGAGGATGCAGCAGGTGATGTCGGCCGGCTCGCAGCCGCGCGCGGCGGCAAGGGCGCGGACCCGCTCGGCCGGGGCCATGTCCAGCGATACCACGCCGTCGGGAAAACCCGGCCCGACGGCGAGCTTGTCCATGTAGACATCGGGCGCGTTGAGCATCGAGTGCCGCGGCGCCAGCGCGATGATCGTGAGCGCGTTGGGAAAGTCCTTCGCGGTCAGGGTGGTGCCTTCGAGCGGGTCGAGGGCGATATCGACCTCGGGACCGCCGCCATTGCCCACCGCCTCGCCGATATAGAGCATCGGCGCCTCGTCGCGCTCGCCCTCTCCGATCACCACGACGCCGTCGATGTCGAGCATGTTGAGCTGCTTGCGCATTGCGTCCACGGCGGCCTGATCGGCGGCCTTCTCGTCGCCGCGGCCGATGAACCGCGCCGAGGCGACGGCGGCGGCCTCCGAGACGCGGGCGAGGCCCAGCGAGAGCATGCGGTCCTGAAAGGCGCTCGGATCGGACATCGGGAAATCCTCTGATGAAGCCGCGGCGAGGTTAACGCCGGCGGGGGTGCGACGGCAAGCGCGGCGTCAGACCGGCTCGATGGCGAGCGCGACGGGATCGCCCATCACCACCCCGGTGCGCGCGAGCGCGCTCACGGCGCGGTCGATGGCGCCGCGCGTGGTCTTGTGGGTGACGATGAGCACCGGCGCGAAGGTGTCGTCGTGCCCGTATTGGCGCATCCTGTCGATGGAGATCTCGCACTCGCCGAGCGCCGAGGCCACCTTGGCGAGCGCGCCCGGCTCATCCATCAGCGTCATGCGCAGATACCAGGGCGTCGGGCTGTTGGCGCGCGCGGCGCGGGTGTCGGCGAGCAGTGCGGCGGGCTGGCCGAAGGTCGGCAGGCGCAGCCCGCGCGCGATGTCGATGACATCGGACATCACCGCGCTCGCCGTCGGCCCTTCGCCCGCCCCCGCGCCGCGCAGCACGATGCGCCCGACCGAGTCGCCCTCGAGCACGGCCATGTTCATCGCCCCCTCGAGCTGGCCGAGCGGGCTTGTAGCCGGCACGAGGCAGGGGGTCATGCGCTGTTCGAGCCCGCGCGGGGTCATCTGCGCAACTCCCAGCAGCTTGATGCGGTAGCCCATATCGGCGGCGTGGCGGATATCGTCGATGGAGATGCGGTCGATTCCCTCGAGCTCGACGGAGTCGAAATCCACCCTCGTGCCGAAGGCGATCGCGGCCAGCAGCGCGAGCTTGTGCGCCGCGTCGATGCCGCCCACATCGAGCTGCGGATCGGCCTCGAGAAAGCCGAGTTGATCGGCCTCCTCGAAGACCGTCTCATAGGGCAGCCCGGCATTCTCCATCCGGGTCAGGATATAGTTGCAGGTGCCGTTCATCACCCCCATCACCCGGGTGATGGCGTTGCCGGCGAGGCCCTCGGTGAGCGTCTTGACGACCGGGATGCCGCCGGCGACGGCCGCTTCGAAGCGCAGCACCCGGCCGCGCCCCTCGGCGGCCTCGGCGAGGGTCTGGCCGTGCTCGGCGAGCATTGCCTTGTTGGCGGTGACCACGTCCTTGCCCGCGGCGATGGCGGCTTCGGTGGCGGCCTTGGCGGGGCCGTCTGGGCCACCCATCAGCTCGACGAGCACATCGACATCGTCGCGCCCCGCCAGCGCGACGGGATCATCCTCCCAGTCATAGATCGAGATGTCGGCGCTGCGGTTCTTGCCGCGGTCGCGCGCGCAGATCGCGGTGATCTCGATGGAGCGTCCGCAACGCGCCTCGAGCAGCGCGGCGTGCTGCTGGACGATCTTGACGACACCGATGCCGACCGTGCCGAGACCGGCGATGCCGAGGCGCAGGGGGGCGGACATTGCGAACTCCGTGTGATGACTGGCTCGCGCGGCTCGTAGCGCGTCGGGCGGGCGGTTGCAACGCGCGGACTCAGTCGGCGTCAAGATCGCGCGCGCGCAGCGCCTCGGCGCGCGCGCGCAAGGCGATCAGCCGCGCGTTGAGCGCCGCCGCATCGCCCGGATCCGCCGCGGCCGGCGCACGCCGCGCCCCGAGGCGCGCCTCGAACGCCGCCGCTGCCTCGGCCTCGGCGTCGCGGTCGCGCGCGGGTACCCCGGCAAGGACCGCATCGAGCGGCAGGAGCTGCGGATAGGTGCCCGTGCCCTGGGCGGCGGGCGCGTCGAATTCGGGCATCGCACAGCCGGCGAGCGCGGCGCACAGGGCGAGCGGGAGGAGGCGGATGCATGCCATGGGCGGACCTTTCGGTTCAGGCTAGCCGCGCCGCGGCGCCGGGTGCAAGCCGGGCGCGGCGCGCAGGGCCCGGAAATGTCGCATTTTTCCCGCAGGATGGTCGCTGGCAGGGTGACAGCGACGCGCGGCCATGCGAACCGTGTATCATGCGCCGCGCCGCCGGCACATGAATTCAGGGAGGAACAGCATGCAACAGCAAAACGAGCCGGGTTTTCGCGAAGGCGTCGATCTGATGTTCAACCGCGCGGTGGAGCTGATGGATCTCTCGCCCGGGCTGGAGGAGAAGATCCGGGTGTGCAACGCGACCTATATCGTGCGCTTCGGGGTGCGCCTGCGCGGGGCGATCCACACCTTCACGGGCTATCGCTCGGTGCATTCCGAGCACATGGAGCCGGTCAAGGGCGGGATCCGCTACGCGCCCGAGGTCGATCAGGACGAGGTCGAGGCGCTCGCCGCGCTGATGACCTACAAATGCGCGCTGGTGGAGACGCCCTTCGGCGGCTCCAAGGGCGGGCTGTGCATCGATCCGCGCGACTACAACGAGCACGAGCTCGAGGCGATCACCCGCCGCTTCACCTATGAGCTCGCCAAGCGCGACCTCATCAACCCCAGCCAGAACGTCCCCGCCCCCGACATGGGCACCTCCGAGCGCGAGATGGCCTGGATCGCGGACCAGTATGCGCGCATGAACACCACCGACATCAATGCGCGCGCCTGCGTCACCGGCAAGCCGCTCAACTCGGGCGGCATCGCCGGGCGTGTCGAGGCCACCGGGCGCGGCGTGCAATACGCGCTGCGCGAATTCTTCCGCCACCCTGAGGATATCCGCGCCGCTGGGCTGACGGGCGGGCTCGAGGGCAAGCGCGTCATCGTGCAGGGGCTGGGCAATGTGGGCTATCACGCGGGGCATTTCCTGCAGACCGAGGACGGCGCGAAGATCACCGCCATCATCGAGCGCGACGGCGCCGTGGTGCGCGAGGAGGGGCTCGACGTGAACCGCGTGCGCGACTGGATCGCCAAGCATGGCGGCGTCTCCGGCTGCCCGGAGGGCGAGCATGTCGCCGACGGGGCGGCGGCGCTCGAGGCCGACTGCGACATCCTCATCCCCGCCGCGCTGGAGGGGCAGATCAACATCCGCAACGCCGAGCGGATCCGGGCGCCGCTCATCATCGAGGCCGCGAACGGCCCCGTCACCTACGGCGCCGACGAGATCCTGCGCAACAAGGGCACGGTGATCATCCCCGACCTGTATGCCAATGCCGGCGGGGTCACCGTGTCCTATTTCGAATGGGGCAAGAACCTCTCGCATATCCGCTTCGGGCGGATGCAGCGGCGCCAGGAAGAGGCGCAGAACCGGATGCTCGTGGCCGAACTCGAGCGGCTCTCGGCCGATCAGGAGCTGGGATGGGAGCTTTCGCCCGGCTTCAAGGAGCAATTCATGCGCGGCGCCGACGAGCTCGAGCTTGTGCGCTCCGGGCTCGATGACACGATGCGCACCGCCTATCAGCACATGCGCGCGGCCTGGCACGCGCGCGACGATGTGCATGATCTGCGCACCGCCGCCTTCGTGGTCGCGATCGAGCGCGTCGCCGCGAGCTACCGCGCCAAGGGGCTCTAGGCCGCGACCGGGTGCCCCTCGACCTCGCCGGTAGCGTCGGGGGTGAAGGTCATTGCGAGGCCGTTGATGCAGTGGCGCTTGCCGGTCGGGTCGGGGCCGTCGTCGAAGATGTGGCCCAGATGCCCGCCGCAGCGGCCGCAATGCACCTCGGTGCGCGTCATGAAGAAGCTGCGGTCGGTCTGGGTGCCCACCGAGTCCTCGATGGCGTCCCAGTAGCTCGGCCAGCCGGTGCGGCTGTCGTATTTGGTCTCGGAGCGATAGACCCCTTGGCCGCAGCCGGCGCAGTTGTAGGTGCCCGCGCGCTCGTTCTCGAGCAGCGGCGAGCGTTCGCCGCGCAGCGTGTTGCTGTAGGGGCGCTCGGTCTCATGGTCGCGCAGCACGGCATATTGCGCCGGGGTCAGCCGCTCGCGCCATTCGTCGCCGGACAGGCTGACCTCGAATGCGCCGTCGGCGCCGGTTGCGCGCAACGGGCTGCTTGCGGCGATCGCGGCGGCGCCCAGCGAGAAGATGCGGCGTGTGAGCATGTCGGCCTCCTTGTGGTCACCCGCAAATTATAGCGCCC
>PUKW01000069.1 GCA_003550665.1 Paracoccaceae bacterium
CTGCACGTTGCGAGGAGGGATCATGTCGCTGCGCGCATCCGCCGTGCTGTCGCGCGCGCCGCTGGCGTGCTTTGTCGTGATGGGCATGCTCTGGGGCACGCTCGCGGCGCTCTTGCCGGACCTGCAGGCGCGCTTCGGGCTCGGCGACGGGATGCTGGGGGTGATGCTTCTGCTGACCTCGGTGTCGGGGGTGGTGGTGATGCTGGCCGCGCCGCTGGCGGCGGGGTGGCTCGGGGCGGCGGCGCTGCCGATGGCGGCGGTGGCGATGGGGCTGGCCTTCGCGACACCGGCGCTCGCGGGCGGGGTCGCGGGGTTTGCGCTTGCAATGCTGGCGATCGGGGCGGCCTCGGGCTTCATCGACGTGATGATGAATGCGCGGGTGAGCACCATCGAGGCCGCGCAGGCGCGCCCGCTGATGAATCTCAATCACGGCGCCTACTCCTTCGCCTATGCCGGCGGAGCGGCGCTCACCGGGCTGGCGCGCGGCGCGGGCGTGGGGCCGGGAACCATCCTGGTGCTGGCCGGGAGCGTCGCGGTGCTGCTGGCGGCGGTGAGTCTCGAGCGCGGCGCCGCCATCGGCGCGGACCGGCGCGGTGCGGTGGCGCGCGGGGGCGGCACGCTCGGGGCGGTGACGCTGCTTGGCGGGACCGTGATCCTCGTAGCGTATTTCGCTGAGAGCGCCGTCGAGGCGTGGTCGGCGCTGCATATCGAGCGCACGCTGGGCGGCAGCCCGGCGCAGGGCGCGCTCGGCCCGGCGATGCTGGGGCTGACGATGGGGATCGGGCGGCTGGCCGGGCAGGGGCTCGCCGCGCGGATCGCGCCGGGGCGGATGATGCGCGCGGGGCTGATGCTGGCGGCGGCGGGGGCGGCGGTCGCGGTACTCGCGCCGGCGCCGGCGGTGGCCTGGGCGGGGTTTGCCGTGCTCGGGCTCGGCGTTTCGGTTGTTGCGCCCTGCGCGATGGCGCTTGTCGGCGCGGCGGCGCCGGAGGCGCGCGCGGCGGCGATCGCGCGCGCCTCGGCGGTGGCCTATGCGGGCTTTTTCATCGGGCCGCCGCTTCTGGGCGGGGTCTCCGATCTCGCGGGTCTGCGCGCGGCGTTCGCGGTGGTGGTGGTGATCCTCGTGGCGGCGTTGCCGCTCATCGGGCTTCTGGTGCGCCGGGCGGCGCGGTGAAGCCTTCGGGCAGGATCAGGTTGTGCAGGCCCAGATCGTGCATGTCCCGCTCGCCGCACAGCGCCATGGTGGTGTCGAATTCCTTGCGGATGATCTCGAGCGCCTTGCTCACGCCGGCCTCGCCCATCGCGCCGAGCCCGTAGGCATAGGCCCGCCCGAGCCAGACCCCGCGCGCCCCGAGCGCCACCGCCTTGAGCGCGTCCTGCCCCGAGCGGATGCCCGAATCCATGTGCACCTCGACGCTGTCGCCCACCGCCTCGACGATGGGACGCAGCATCCGGATGCCGCTCAGCGCCCCGTCGAGCTGGCGACCGCCATGGTTGGACACGATGATCGCATCCGCGCCGACCTTCGCCGCCATGCGCGCGTCTTCCACATCGAGGATCCCCTTGAGGATCAGCTTGCCGCCCCACTGCTCCTTGAGCCGGGCGACCTTGGCCCATTCGAGCTGCAGATCGAACTGCTCGGCGGTCCAGGACATCAGCGAGGTGGTGTCCGACACCCCCTTGGCATGGCCCACGATATTGCCGAAGCCGCGCCGCTTCGTGCCCAGCATCCCCATGCCCCAGCGCCATTTCGTCGCCAGGTCCAGCATCACCGGCAGCGTCAGCTTGGGCGGCGCGGAAAGGCCGTTCTTGATGTCGCGGTGACGCTGGCCGAGCATCTGCAGATCGAGCGTGAGCACGAGCGTGTCGCAGCCCGCCTCGCGTGCACGGCGCAGGATATCGGCGACGAAGGCCTCGTCCTTCATCACGTAGAGCTGAAACCAGAAGGGCTTGGCGGTGTGCGCCGCGACGTCCTCGATCGAGCAGATCGACATGGTCGAAAGCGTGTAGGGCACGCCGAACGCCTCCGCCGCGCGCGCCGCTGCGATCTCGCCATCGGGGTGGATCATCCCCGTCAGCCCCACCGGCGCGAGTGCGACCGGCATCGTCACCTCGCGCCCGGCCATCGTGGTGGCGAGCTTGCGGTCGGACATGTCCACGGCGACACGCTGGCGCAGCCGGATATCCGCAAAATCGCCGGTATTGGCGTGCAGCGTCTGCTCGGTCCAGCTGCCCGACTCGACATAGTCGGTGAACATGCGCGGCACGCGCCGGTGAAACTGCGCGCGCAGATCCTCGATCGTGGTCATGACTGTCATCGGGGCTCCTCCCGCCTGTCGTCTAGCAAGGCCGGGCAGGGGCTTCAATCGCGACGCTCACGCGGCGGCGGCGGCATTGACGGCGCGCATCGCCTCCGCCGCGATCTCGAAGGAGCGCAGCCGCGCCGCGTGGTGGTGGATCTGGCCGGTCAGGATCACCTCGTCGGGCCGATGTGCGGCGATGAGGTCGGCCAGTTGGCGCTCGACGCTCGCGGGCGAGCCCGCCGCCGTGATGCGCAGCGCGTGATCGACCATGCGCCGCGTGGCCGGATCGAGCACCGCGTCGATATCGTCAACGGGCGCAGGCAGCTTGCCGGGTCGGCCGGTGCGCAGATTGGCGAAGGCCTGCTGCATCGAGCTGCGCAGGCGCGCGCCCTCGGTATCCGTTCCGGCGGCGAAGACATTGATCGCGAGCATGAAATAGGGCTGCGCGCAATGCGCGGAGGGTTGAAAATCGCGCCGGTAGATCGCCGCCGCATCATTGAGCGCGTCGGGCGCGAAATGCGACGCGAACGCGTAGGGCAGCCCCAGATGCGCGGCGAGCTGCGCGCCGAACAGGCTCGAGCCGAGGATCCAGACCGGCACGCGCGTGCCCGCCCCGGGGATCGCCTGCACCGGTCCGCCGCCGTCGAGATACCCCATCAGCTCGACCACGTCCTGCGGAAAGCTGTCGCCCTGCATGCCGCGGCGCAGGGCGCGCGCCGTGGCCATGTCCGTGCCCGGCGCGCGGCCGAGGCCCAGATCGATGCGCGGTCCGTGCAGCTCGGCGAGGGTGCCGAACTGCTCGGCCACCATCAGCGGCGCGTGATTGGGCAGCATGATGCCGCCCGAGCCGACGCGCATCCGCCCTGTGACCTCGGCCACCGCGCCGATGAGCACCGCCGTCGCGGCACTCGCGATGCCGGGCATGTTGTGATGCTCGGCCAGCCAGTAGCGGCGATACCCCCAGCCCTCGGCGTGACGCGCGAGATCGCGCGTATTGGCGAGCGCCTCGGCGGTGGTGGCACCCTCGGGCACAGGAGCGAGGTCGAGAACGGAGTAGGGCAGCGTCGCGTGTTTCATGCCCGCGAAAGTGGCCCCGCGCGCGCCCCGCGTCAATCGTGTGCGGCCAGCCGCCGGTCGCCGTCGAGCACGCGCGTCTCGCCGATGCGCATGACCATGTTGGGATTGGCCTCGGTTCCGGCGGCGAGAAAGCGGCGCTTCTGCTCGGTGGGCGGTTCGGGCGAGAGCGGATAGGTGCCCCAGTGCATGCCGATCGACAGCCCGGCATCGAGGATCCCGGCGATCTCCATCGCCTCCTCGGGGTTGACATGCGAGCCCTTCTGAAAGTCGCGCGGCGCCCAGGTTCCGGCGGGCATCAGCGCCACGTCCACGGGGCCGAAATGCGCGCGCATCTGCCGGAAGATGTCGCCCATGCCGGTATCGCCGGAGAAATAGATGCGCCCCTGCGGCGTTTCGATCATGAAGCCGGCCCAGTTCATCGACTTCGGCGCATAGGGCGGCCGGCGCAGCCCGTGCGCGGCGGGCACCGCGGTGATGCGCACATCGCCCACAGTGATGGAGCCGTAGAACTCGTGCTCATAGACGTTGCGAAAGCCCTGCCGCTGCGTGAGCCCGCCGGTGGCGCGGGGCACATGCACGCGCACATCCGGAAAACGCTCGGCCAGCTCGCGCAGCGTTCGCTGGTTGAAATGATCCTGATCGGCATGGGAGATCACGATGGCGTCCACCCGCTCGATCAGCTCCGGATCGGGCAGCACCGGCACGAGCCGGCTCGTGCCCGGGCCGAGCGTGTGATCGAAGACCGGATCGGTGAGGATCTTCTGCCCGCCCGCGCGGATCAGGAAGCTGGCATGGCCCATCCAGGTGATCGCGAAATCGGCCTCGCGCGCGGCCTTGAAATCCTGCGCGGCCGCCTCGGCGTTCATGACGTGGTTGTCGGGCAGCCGGTCGGCCTCGGGATACTGGCTGAAGGTGATGATCGCCGCGTGACGCAGCCAGTCGAAGACGTTCGCCTGACTCTCATAGGTCCGGTCGAGATTGCGAAAGCGCAGCCTCTCGCCCGGCTCGGGCAGCGGGAAGCGATACTCCGTGCTCGCGCTTTCCTCGGGGGCGGGGCGGGTATAGCCGCTCGGGGCGGGCGGGTTGCAGGCGGCTAGCAGCAGCGCAAGAACAGGCGGGCTCAAACGCAGAATGCGATTCATGGCGGGCGCTCTCCGGCGGATACTGTCTGTCGGCGGGCGCGCGGCCCCGAGATTTCGCGCAATTAGCGCGCCGCGGCGCGGCGGGCAAGGCGCTTGCGCGCGGGCGGCGTGTTTTCCCTGTGCTCGGGCCGCGGCGGCGGCTAGGCTGCCGTCATAGCCAGCGGAGGACCCATGATCCGAGCCCCCTTCACCCTCGCCGCCGCCCTTGCCATCGCCGCGCCGGCGCTCGCCGAGATCCCGCCCGAGCACACCGTCGCCGTGGGCACCGCCGAAACCGTGACCGCCGGGGAGCACATGGTGGTCGCCGCGCATCCGCTTGCCGCCGAGGCGGGCGAGGTGATCCTGGAAGCGGGCGGCTCGGCGGCGGATGCCGCGGTCGCGGTGCAGCTCGTGCTGGGGCTCGTGGAGCCGCAAAGCTCCGGGCTCGGCGGCGGGGGGTTCCTGCTCTACTGGGACGCCGCCGGGGCGGAACTTACCGCCCATGACGCGCGCGAGACCGCGCCGATGGCCGCCGCGCCCGATTACTGGCTCGAGGACGGCGAACCGCTGGGGTTCTGGGAGGCGGTGATCGGCGGGCGCTCGGTGGGTGTGCCGGGCACGCCGAAGCTTCTCGAGCATATCCATGCGCGCCACGGGCGGTTGCCCTGGGCGGTGCTGTTCGAGGATGCGGTCACCCTGGCCGAGGACGGCTTCGAGGTCACCGAACGCATGGCCGAATCGGTCGCCGATGCCCGCGAGCTGGACCGCCAGGACGCGGCGCGCGACTATTTCCTGCCAGACGGCGATCCGCTCGCTGAGGGCGCCCGTCTCGCCAACCCGGCCTACGCCGACACGCTGCGGCTGATGCGCGAGCAGGGCGCCGCGCCCTTCTACAGCGGCGCCATCGCGCGCGACATCGTCGCCACCGTGCGCGCCGATGACCGGCGCGGCCTGCTGACGATGGCGGATTTCGCGGCTTACGAGGTGATCGAGCGCGCGCCGGTCTGTATCGGTTATCGCGGCGACGAGGTCTGCGGCATGGGTCCGCCGAGCTCGGGCGGGCTGACCGTGGGGCAGATGCTGGGCATTCTGGAGCGGTTCGATCTGCCCGCGATCGGGCAGGGGATGCTGGCCGAACATCTCTTCGCCGAAGCCGGCGCGCTCGCCTTCGCCGACCGCGATCTCTACATGGCCGACTCGGATTTCGTGAGCATGCCCGAGGGGCTGCTGGACGACGACTATCTGCGTGCGCGGGCGCGGCTGATTGATGCGGAGGCGGCGATGGGCGGGGCCGAGCCCGGCACGCCGCCCTGGCGCGAGGCCGCCGCGCGCCACGCCGACGATCCGCGCCCGCGCGCCGGGACCACGCATTTCGTGATCCGCGACGGGCGCGGCGACATCGTCTCGGCCACCACGACGATCGAGATGGGCTTTGGCTCGCGGCTGATGACGAACGGCTTTCTGCTCAACAACGAGCTGACGGATTTCGCCTTCGCGCCCGCCGGCGCGGACGGGCTCGTGGCTAACCGGGTCGAGCCGGGCAAGCGGCCGCGCTCCTCGATGGCGCCGACGATCGTGCTGCGCGACGGGGCGCCGAATCTGGCGATCGGCTCGCCGGGCGGGGCCAACATCATCCCCTATGTCGCGCGCGCGCTCATCGGCATCCTCGACTGGGATATGCCGCTCCATGAGGCCGTGGCGCGCCCGCACCTGCTCAACCGTAACGGGCCGAGCTTCGTCGAGGAGGGGCCGGGTGCGGCGCAGATGGCCGCCGAGCTCGAATCGATGGGCCACGCGGTCGAGGTGAGCGACCTCAATTCCGGGCTGCACGCGATCCGGATCACGCCCGACGGCCTCGAGGGGGCGGCGGATCCGCGCCGCGAAGGGGTGGCGCTGGGGCGCTGACCCCTTGCCGCCGCGCTTGCGCGTGCTCACTATCCCGGCATGGAGGGAGGCCCGATGACCCCGCGACTGCCGATCCTGCCCGACCCGGCCGATGCGCGGCTCACGCGGCGCGTCTCCGGGACCGATCATACCGGCGCGACCACCGAGATCGCCGTGGTCGAGGAGCGCCCGCTCACCATCTTCCTCAACGCGCGCGAGATCGTCACCGCCATGACGATCGGCGATCACCCCGAGTATCTCGCGCTCGGCTTCCTGCGCAATCAGGGCATGCTGCGCGCCGATGACGATGTCACCGGGGTCGAATACGACGAAGACATCGACACGGTCGTGGTGCGCACCGCGCGCGCGACGTCCTACGAGGACAAGCTCGCGCGCAAGACGCGGACCTCGGGCTGCGCGGTGGGCACGGTGTTCGGTGACATGATGGAGGGGCTCGAGGGGCTGACCCTGCCCGACGCCGAGCTGCGCACGAGCTGGCTCTATGCCCTTGCGCGCGACATCAACACCACGCCCTCGCTCTATCTCGCCGCCGGGGCGATCCACGGCACCGTGCTGTGCGAGCGCGACCGGATGCTCATCTACATGGAGGATGTCGGGCGCCACAACGCGGTCGACAAGATCGCGGGCTGGATGTTTCGCCACGGGGCCGATCCCGGCGACAAGATCCTCTACACCACCGGTCGGCTGACCTCGGAGATGGTCATCAAGACGGCGCAGATGGGCATCCCGATCCTCGCCTCGCGCTCGGGCTTCACGGCCTGGGGCGTGGAGATCGCGCGGCAAGTGGGGCTCACGCTGATCGGGCGGCTGCGCGGGCAGCGCTTCGTCTGCCTGTCCGGTGAGGCGCGGCTGGTGCGCGACGCCGACCC
>PUKW01000158.1 GCA_003550665.1 Paracoccaceae bacterium
CAGGATGCGGCTTGCCCATCCGTGACCCCCATATCTGCTTCAGTGGCAGGGAATCACAGATGTAAAACAAATGGAATCCCGAATCCGATCAGGCACGACATGCTCTATTCGCCCGTTAGGCAGGCGCCGGATGCGAGCGCCTCATCGTGCTCGTTCTCGACAGCGCCGGCTGTCACATCGCGCCCGGCGTCGCTGTGCCGGAAGGCATCCGCCTCGTCAAGGCCGACCGCCTCTGGACCGCAGAACCCGCTTGACCAGGACGGATGCTCACTGCTGTCGTCGGGCTGCCGGCCACGCTTGCCGGTCGGCTCAGCCTCCCAGATCATCCAAGGGTCGAACCAGACCGTCAGCGAGCCCCGGCGCTTGAGCGCTTCGTTGTAAGCCTGCCAGTTCTTGGTCTTGAAGGTCGGCGGGATGGGTCTGCTCATACCCTCCAGCTAGCATCCTGGATTCAGGAGATGAATCCCCCAACACCCCATTTGTGCAACAAAGCCGTTCGAAGTAGAAGATGCCATCCTTGCGGAAGCAATCGGGAGCCGAAATGTCCTTCGCCATGTCCTACGCTCGCGTTTCCGTTCGAAAACGTTGAGCGATTCCAGCGACTTCGGAAGGATGGTGGTGCCCAGGAGAGGACTCGAACCTCCACGACCATGCGGTCACTAGCACCTGAAGCTAGCGCGTCTACCAGTTCCGCCACCTGGGCCGGTGTCGAGTAGCGGCTTAGCGGCGGTGCGTGGGGCTGTCAACGGGGATTGCAGGGAAACGGGCCCGATATTGCGGCTTGTTCGGGGCGGGGCGGGATTATACTCAGGGGCAAATCCGGATGGAGGCAGCGGCGATGTCGAAACTGGTCACGATCTTCGGCGGCTCGGGGTTCGTCGGGCGCTACATCGCGCGGAGGATGGCGGATGCCGGGTGGCGCGTGCGCGTCGCGGTGCGTCATCCCAATGACGCGCTGTTCGTGCGCCCCTACGGCGTCGTCGGACAGGTCGAGCCGGTCTTTTGCAACATCCGCGACGATGCATCGGTGCGCGCCGTGCTCAAGGAGGCGGATGCCGTGGTCAATTGCATCGGCATTCTCGTCGAGTCCGGCCGCAACAGTTTCCGCGCGGTGCAGGCCGAGGGGGCCGAGCGCGTTGCGCGGCTCGCGGCGGAGCAGGGGGTCGAATGGCTCGTGCAGATTTCCTCGATCGGTGCGGATGCCGGGTCCGACAGCATCTATGCGCGCACCAAGGCCGAGGGCGAGGCGCAGGTGCTGAAACATTTCCCGCAGGCGATGATCCTGCGCCCGTCGATCATCTTCGGTCACGAGGATGGCTTCTTCAACCGCTTCGCGAGCATGACGCGGGTGTCTTTCGCATTGCCGCTCGTCGGCCCCGACACCCGGTTTCAGCCGGTCTATGTGGATGATGTGGCGCGCGCGGCGGTGCTGGGTGTCCGTGGCGAGGCCGAGCCCGGGGTCTACGAACTCGGTGGGCCGGAGATCGAGACCTTCCGCGAGCTGATGATGCGGATGCTGCGGGTGATCCGGCGGCGGCGGCTCTTGATGCCGGTGCCGTTTGCGGCAGCGCGGGCGATGGGCTCGGCGCTCGATCTGGTGCAGCGGCTGACGCTGGGGCTGATCGTGAACAAGCTGCTGACACGCGATCAGGTCCTCCAGCTCGCGCGTGACAATTTGGTCGCGCCGGGCGCACGGGGCTTTGCCGAGCTCGGGATCACGCCCACGCATATGGGTTCGGTTCTGCCGGAGTATCTGTGGCGGTACCGGCCTTCGGGGCAGTATTCGGATATCCACGACTCCGCCGGATCGCTCCGGTGAGAGGGGGCATCGCGCTGACAGGTAAGTTATACTGACCTAAAATTTTGCCTTTGCACCGGAGTTCGCCCGCGCAAGCCAGTGAAACCTGCAGAAAGGTCATAGGTGCTGTCTTTTCTCGCCGCGGGAACTGCCCTATACCTGCTTTTTCAGTCTCGCGTGAGGGTTGCGCCATGGCGAAGCAATCGCTGCTCAAATTCGTCCAGATCGACAAGCAGACCCCGGACAAGCGCCCGCCGGACCTGCGCGCGCATGATTTCGCGGAAATCTATGACGAATACTCCCCCGATCGCGCCGCGGAGCAGGCCGGGCGCTGCAGCCAGTGCGGCGTGCCCTATTGCCAGACGCATTGCCCGCTGCACAACAACATCCCAGACTGGTTGATGCTGACGGCGCAGGGGCGGCTGCAGGAGGCCTACGAGGTCGCGCAGATGACCAACACCTTCCCCGAAATCTGTGGCCGGATCTGTCCGCAGGACCGGCTTTGCGAGGGCAACTGCGTGATCGAGAAGGCCGGTCACGGCACCGTCACCATCGGCGCGGTGGAGAAATACATCACCGAGACGGCCTGGGAGAACGGCTGGGTCGCGCCGATCCGGCCCGACTTCGAACGCACCGAAAGCGTCGGCATCATCGGCGCGGGTCCCGGCGGGCTCGCGGCGGCGGACATGCTGCGCCGCGCCGGGGTGCAGGTGACGGTCTATGACCGCTATGACCGCGCCGGCGGACTGATGGCCTACGGCATTCCCGGCTTCAAGCTTGAAAAGCATGTCGTGGAGCGGCGCAACGCGCAGCTCGCCGATGGCGGCGTGTCCTTCGAGCTCGGCTGCGAGGTCGGGCGCGACATCGGCTTCGAGGATATTCGCGCCCGCCACGACGCGGTGCTCATCGCCACCGGCGTCTACAAGTCGCGCGAGCTCGAGGCGCCGGGCGTCGGCGCGGACGGCATCGTGCGCGCCATCGACTACCTGACCGCATCGAGCCGCAAGTATTTCGGTGACGCGGTGCCCGAATTCGACTCCGGCGAGCTCGATGCGGCCGGCAAGCGGGTCGTGGTGATCGGCGGCGGCGACACCGCGATGGACTGCGTGCGCACCGCCATGCGCCAGGGCGCGAAGAGCGTGAAGTGCCTCTACCGGCGCGACCGCGACAACATGCCCGGCTCGCTGCGCGAGGTCGCCAATGCCGAGGAGGAGGGCATCGAGTTCGCCTGGCTCACCGCGCCGAAGGGCTTTCGCGGCGACGGCGTCGAGGGCGTGATCATCCAGCAGATGCGCCTCGGCCGGCCCGACATCACCGGCCGGCGTGCACCCGAGGTGATCGAGGGCGCCGATTACACCGAGCCGGCCGATCTCGTGATCAAGGCGCTCGGCTTCGAACCCGAGGACATCCCCGCGCTGTGGGGCGTGCCCGAGCTCGAAGTCACGCGCTGGGGCACGGTGCGCACCGACAACCAGAGCCATGCGACTAACCTGCCCGGCGTCTATGCCGCCGGTGACATCGCGCGCGGGGCGAGCCTCGTGGTCTGGGCGATCCGCGACGGGCGCGAGGCGGCGCAGGCGATCCTGCAATCGCTCGAAACCCCCGCGCGCATCGCCGCCGAGTGACGCCGCCGCGCCACGACCGACAGATGGACCGGGCGCGCCCGGGACCTTGCGAAAGGGACTCTCCATGACCGATTTCGACACCGACTGGGCCGCCGCGATGCAGGCCCGCCGTGACCGGCTCGCAGCGCATGGGCTCTATCACCCCTGCGAGGAACATGACGCCTGCGGTGTGGGCCTCGTCGTGGCGATCGATGGCAAGCCCTCGCGGCAGGTCGTCGAGAACGGGATCGACGCGCTCAAGGCGGTCTGGCACCGCGGCGCGGTGGATGCCGACGGAAAGACCGGCGACGGGGCGGGCATCCATGTGCAGATCCCAGTCGCCTTCTTTCACGACCAGATCCGACGCACTGGCCATGAGCCGGACCCGGAGATGGCAATCGCGGTGGGCCAGGTGTTCCTGCCGCGCAGCGATTTCGGCGCGCAGGAGCAGTGCCGCACCATCGTCGAGAGCGAGGTGCTGCGCATGGGCTACGGCATCTATGGCTGGCGCCATGTGCCCGTCGAGACCGCGGTCCTCGGCGAGAAGGCCAACGCGACGCGCCCCGAGATCGAACAGATCATCATCCGCAACACCAAGGGCACCGACGAGGAGACCTTCGAGCGCGAGCTCTACGTGATCCGCCGCCGCATCGAGAAGGCCGCGACCGCGGCGCTGATCCCGCAGCTCTATCTCGCCTCGCTGTCGTGCCGCTCGATCATCTACAAGGGCATGATGCTGGCCGAGCAGGTCGCCGAGTTCTACCCCGATCTCAAGGATGAGCGCTTCGAGAGCGCCTTCGCCATCTACCATCAGCGCTACTCGACCAACACCTTTCCGCAATGGTGGCTGGCGCAGCCCTTCCGGATGCTGGCGCATAACGGCGAGATCAACACCCTCAAGGGCAATCTCAACTGGCTGAAAAGCCACGAGATCCGCATGGCCTCGGGCGCCTTCGGCGAGATGGCAGAGGACATCAAGCCGGTGGTCGCCTCGGGCGCGTCGGATTCGGCGGCACTCGACTCGGTGTTCGAGGTGCTGGTGCGCGCGGGGCGCAACGCGCCGATGGCCAAGACCATGCTGATCCCCGAGGCATGGTCGAAGGCCGCGATGAAGATGCCCGACGCCTGGCGCGATATGTATGCCTATTGCAACGCGGTGATGGAACCGTGGGACGGGCCCGCGGCGCTGGCGATGACGGATGGCCGCTGGGTCGCGGCGGGGCTCGACCGCAACGGGCTGCGCCCGATGCGCTATGTGGTGACCGGCGACGGGCTGCTGATCGCGGGCTCCGAGACGGGGATGATCCCCGTGGACGAGGCCACCGTTCAGGAGAAGGGCGCGCTGGGCCCCGGCCAGATGATCGCCGTGGACATGCGCGCGCAGCAGCTCTACCGCGACGCAGCTCTCAAGGACACCCTCGCCGCCGCGCAGCCCTTCGGCGAGTGGGTCGGGCGCATCACCGATCTCGATGCGCTGGTGCTCGATGTGCGCGAGACGCCGATGTTCGAGGCCGGCGAGTTGCGCCGGCGCCAGATCGCGGCGGGCTACACCATGGAGGAGATCGAGCAGGTGCTCGCGCCGATGGCCGAGGACGGCAAGGAGATGATCGCCTCGATGGGCGATGACACGCCCGCGGCGGTGCTGTCGTCGATGTACCGGCCGCTGTCGCATTACTTCCGGCAGAATTTCAGCCAGGTCACGAACCCGGCCATCGACAGCCTGCGCGAATTCCGGGTGATGAGCCTGAAGACGCGTTTCGGCAATCTCAAGAACGTGCTCGACGAGGATTCCAGCCAGACAGAGATCCTCGTGCTCGACAGCCCATTCGTCGCCAACGGGCAGTTCGCGCGCATGGTCGAGCAGTTCGGCTCGGATGTCGTCACGATCGATTGCAGCTTCCCGGCGAGCGAGGGGCGCGAGGCGCTGCGCCGCGGGCTCGCGCGCATCCGCGCCGAGGCCGAGGACGCGGTCCGCTCGGGCGCGGGGCATCTCGTGCTGACCGACGAGAACCAGTCCGCCGAGCGCGTGCCGATGCCGATGATCCTCGCCACGAGCGCGGTGCATTCGGAACTCACCCGCAAGGGGCTGCGCACCTTCTGCTCGCTCAATGTGCGCTCGGGCGAGTGCGTCGATCCGCATTACTTCGCGGTGCTGATCGGCGCCGGGGCGACCACTGTGAACGCCTATCTCGCGCAGGACACGCTGGCTGATCGCATCCGGCGCGGGCTGCTCGACATGACGCTCGAGGAGGCGGTGCGCAACTTCCGCGCGGCGATCGATCTGGGAATCCTCAAGATCATGTCGAAGATGGGCATCTCGGTGGTGTCGAGCTATCGCGGCGGGCTCAATTTCGAGGCCGTGGGGCTCAGCCGGGCGATGTGTCACGAATACTTCCCCGGCATGACGAGCCGCATCTCGGGCATCGGGGTGGCAGGCATCCAGCGCAAGCTCGAGGAGATCCACGCAAAGGCTTGGGCGGGCGGCGACAAGGTGCTGCCCATCGGGGGCTTTTACAAGGCGCGCCGCTCGGGCGAGACGCATGCCTGGGGCGCGCAGACGATGCATCTGCTGCAGACGGCCTGCGACCGCTCCAGCTACAAGATCTGGAAGCAGTATTCCGAGAAGCTGCACGCCACCCCGCCCATTCACCTGCGCGATCTTCTGGGCATCAAGCCGATCCGCCAGCCGGTGCCGCTCGAGGAGGTCGAGAGCATCACGGCGATCCGAAAGCGCTTCGTCACCCCCGGCATGTCGCTCGGCGCACTATCGCCGGAGGCGCACCGCACGCTGAGCGTGGCGATGAACCGCATCGGCGCGAAGTCGGACTCCGGCGAGGGCGGCGAGGACCCCAAGGATTTCCACCCCGACGCCAATGGCGACAACCCCTCGGCCAAGATCAAGCAGGTCGCCTCGGGGCGTTTCGGGGTCACGGCGGAGTATCTCAACGCCTGCGAGGAACTCGAGATCAAGATCGCCCAGGGCGCCAAGCCCGGCGAGGGCGGCCAGATCCCGGGCATGAAGGTCACCGAGCTGATCGCGAAGCTGCGCCACGCGACGCCGGGTGTCACGCTCATCTCGCCGCCGCCGCATCACGACATCTACTCCATCGAGGACCTCGCGCAGCTCATCTACGATCTCAAGCAGATCAACCCGCGCGCCAAGGTCACCGTCAAGCTCGTCGCGCAGTCGGGCGTGGGCACGATCGCGGCCGGGGTGGCCAAGGCCAAGGCCGACGTGATCCTGATCTCGGGCCATAACGGCGGCACCGGGGCGTCGCCGGCGACCTCGATCAAGTATGCCGGGCTGCCCTGGGAGATGGGGCTGTCGGAGGCGCACCAGGTGCTCGCGATGAACAATCTGCGCGAGCGCGTGACCCTGCGCACTGATGGCGGACTGCGTACCGGACGCGACATCGTCATGGCGGCGATGCTGGGGGCCGAGGAATACGGTATCGGCACCGCGGGCCTCATCGCCATGGGCTGCATCATGGTGCGCCAGTGCCAGTCCAACACCTGCCCGGTGGGGATCTGCACCCAGGACGAGAAGCTGCGCGCCAAGTTCACCGGCAATGCCGACAAGGTCGTAAACCTGATCACCTTCTATGCCCAGGAGGTGCGCGAGATCCTCGCCTCGATCGGCGCGCGCTCGCTCGACGAGGTGATCGGGCGGCCCGACCTGCTTACTCAGGTGTCGCGCGGCTCGGCGCATCTCGACGAGCTCGATCTCAACCCGCTGCTGATCACGGTCGATGGCGGCGACAAGCTCGATCTCGACCGCGAGCGCCCGCGTCAGCCCGTTGACGACACGCTCG
>PUKW01000182.1 GCA_003550665.1 Paracoccaceae bacterium
CTCTACCTCTACGATACCACCCTGCGCGACGGGCAGCAGACGCAGGGAGTGCAGTTCTCCACCGCCGAGAAGCGCGAGATCGCGGGGATGCTCGACGGGCTCGGCCTCGACTATATCGAGGGCGGCTGGCCCGGCGCCAACCCCACCGACAGCGAGTTCTTCGAGGCCGCGCCCGAAACCCGCGCGACCTTCACGGCCTTCGGCATGACCAAGCGCGCGGGGCGCTCGGCGGCCAATGATGACGTGCTGGCCGCGGTGATGAATGCGCGCACTCCGGCGGTGTGCCTCGTCGGCAAGACGCATGATTTCCATGTCACCACGGCGCTCTGCATCGGGCTCGACGACAATGTCGAGAGCATCGCGGGCTCGGTCGCGCACATGGTCGCGCAGGGGCGCGAGGCGCTGTTTGACGCGGAGCATTTCTTTGACGGCTACCAGGCCAACCCGGATTATGCGCTGCGCTGCCTGCACGCGGCATACGAGGCGGGCGCGCGCTGGGTGGTCCTGTGCGACACCAATGGCGGCACGCTGCCCGCCGAGATCGGGCGCATCACCGCCGAGGTGATCGCGAGTGGCATCCCCGGCGACCGGCTCGGCATCCACACCCATGACGATGCGGGCTGCGCCGCCGCCGGCGCGCTCGCCGCCGTCGATGCCGGCGCGCGCCAGATCCAGGGGACGCTGAACGGCCTCGGCGAGCGCTGCGGCAACGCCGATCTCGTCACGCTGATCCCCACCCTCGCGCTCAAGCAGCAATACGCCGACCGCTTCGAGACGGGGGTGAGCGCGGAGGCGCTGGCCGGGCTCACGCGCGTCTCGCGCCGGCTCGACGACATCCTCAACCGTGTGCCACGCCGGGGGGCACCCTATGTCGGGGCCTCGGCGTTCGCGCACAAGGCCGGGCTGCACGCCTCCGCCATCGCCAAGGACCCGACCACCTACGAGCACATCGACCCGGCGGCCGTGGGCAATGCGCGTATCATCCCGATGTCGAACCAGGCGGGTCAGTCCACCCTGCGCGCGCGGCTCGCGGAGGCGGGCATCGCGGTGGCGCGCGACGATGCGCGGCTGCCCGGCCTGCTCGAGGAGATCAAGCGGCGCGAGGATATGGGCTATGCCTATGACGGCGCGCAGGCGAGCTTCGAGATGCTCGCGCGGCGCAGCCTCGGCGCGGTGCCCGATTTCTTCGAGGTCGAGCGCTACCGCGTCACGGTGGAACGGCGGCGCAATGCGCGCGGAGCGCTGGTGACGCTGTCGGAGGCCGTCGTGGTGGTCACGGCGGGCGGCGAGCGGCGGCTGTCGGTGTCGGAAAGCCAGGACGCCGAAGGCAGCGACCGCGGCCCGGTCAACGCGCTCTCGAAAGCACTCGCCAAGGATCTCGGCCCCTACCAGGCGATCATCGACGACATGAAGCTCGTCGATTTTCGCGTGCGCATCACCCAGGGCGGCACCGAGGCCGTCACCCGCGTCATCATCGACAGCGAGGACGGGCGCGGCCGGCGCTGGTCCACGGTGGGCGTGTCGGCCAACATCGTTGACGCAAGCTTCGCGGCGCTGTTGGATGCGCTCACCTGGAAACTGCTGCGCGACGGGGCAGAGGCGGCATGAGGCTTCATCGGGTCCTGAAGGCCGTGCGCGTCGTCTCGATCAGCGTGATCGTGGCGCTCGGGCTGGGGACGTTCGGCACCGCCGCGATGATCTTCTTTGACCGGCCCGACGACGCGCCGCGCGTTGCGGATGAGGAGGGCCTCGGCGTGCCTGCGCTGCGCGAGACCCCGGCCGAGTTGCGCCGCTTCACGGCCTTCGACGAGGCCGAACTCGGCTACCGCGCCTATGACGGCGGGGATGACGATCTGCCGCTTCTGGTGCTGCTGCACGCGGCGGGGCTCGACGGGCGGCAGCTCGACGGGCTGGCCGCCGCGCTCGCGGATGACGGGGTGGCCGATGTCGTGGTGCCGGACCTGCGCGGCCATGGTCCGGAGCCGGGGGAGCGCGGCGATCTGCTCTATACCGGCCAGCTCGAGGACGACGTTGCCGAGCTCATCGAGCATCGGCGCCGCGACGGGCAGGAGGTTGTCCTCGGCGGGCATTCCTGGGGTGGCGGACTCGTGCTGCGCTTCGCGGGTGGCCCGAATGGCGCCCTCATCGACCGCGCGGTGCTGCTCGCGCCCTATCTCGGTCACGACGCTCCGACGACGCGCGAGGATGCCGGCGGCCTCGCGCAGGTGACACCGCTCCGGCTGCGGGGGCTGCGCCTGCTGGATCGGTTCGGGATCATGCACTGGCACGACCTGCCCGTGACGCAGCTTGGGCTGCCTGCCGAGCTGCGCGATGGCCCGATGGGCGACGCCGTGACCGCGCAATACAGCTTTCGCCTCCAGGCGGCTTTCACCCCGCGCGGCGATGCGCAGGAAGACGCCGCGCAGCTTCCCGATTTCCTGCTCGTCGCCGGGGATGCGGACGCGGCGATGCGCGCGGATGGCTACGAGCCGTTCCTGTCGCAGGCCAGCCCGCGCGGCGACTTCGTCCTGCTCGACGGGGTCGGCCATTTCGACCTGGTCGACGCGGCGCAGACTCGCGCGGCGCTCGCCGACTGGCTGGCGCGCTAGGGCTGGCAGGGCGACACGCTTCGCACTAGGTGCCGCGGCGATGGATGAGGCAGGGATATCGCGCGCGGCCTGCGCGCGCATGGTGGCGCAGGGCGATGCGGACCGGTGGCGCGCGGCGATGACCGCGCCGCCGGAGGATCGCGACCGGCTCCTCGCGCTCTATGCCTTCAATCTCGAGGTCGCGCGCGCGCCCTGGGCGAGCGCCGAGGCGATGATCGGGCAGATGCGGCTGCAATTCTGGCACGATCTCGTGACCGGGCTCGAACGGGGCGAGGCACCGGTCGCGCACGAGGTCGCCACCCCGCTCGCACGGATGGTTTTCGACGAGGGCGTGCCGACCGCGCCTATGCGCGCGATGATCGCGGCGCGGCAGAACGACCTCGCGCGTGCGCCCTTCGACGACGCGGACGCACTGATCGCCTATCTCGACGACACGGCGGGCAGCCTGATGTGGCTCGCCGCGCGCGCGCTCGGCGCGCCGCAGTCGGCCGAGCCGGTGGCGCGCGACATGGGAACGGCGCAGGGGCTTGCCCGCTGGCTCGAGGCGGTGCCCGAACTCGAGGCGCGCGGGCGGTTGCCGCTCGCGGATGGGCGGCCCGAGGCGGTGGCCGCGCTGGCGCGGCAGGGGCTCGACTGGATCGCGCGCGCGCGCGGGCGGCGCGGCGCGGTCCCGGCGCGGGCCGCGCCCGCACTTCTCGCGGGGTGGCGCGCGGCGGCGCTGCTCGATCAGGCGGCGCGCGCGCCGGAGCGCGTCGCGCAGGGCGGGCTCGTTCAGTCGGAATTCGCGCGCCGGGGCGGGCTGCTCCTGCGGGCCGCGACCGGGCGCTGGTGATCAGCCGTCGCGGTAGTGGCGCAGCACATGCAGCCGGATCGCCGAGGCAAGACCGCAATCGCCCGGGTCGCGCGCCGCGTCGATCTCGGCGGCGAGGGTGTTGATGGGCTTGCCCCTGGCGGCGGCGATCTCGCGCAGCGCCTGCCAGAAGGGCTCCTCGAGCGTCACGCTGGTGCGGTGCCCGCGCAGGGTGAGCGAACGTTTGCGCGGCCGCGCGCTCATTGCTCGCGCTTGTGACCGTCGAGATGGCGCTTTTCGGCCTGCACGCGTTGCGCCTCGGCGCGGCGCTCGGCCCCGGAGCGGCCATGCTTGGCGGCGCTGGCATCGCCGTCAGCGCGTTTGCGGGCGCGTGCGCGTTGCTTGCGGGCGGTGCGCAGGTTGACGACGCCGCCGGTCATCCGCGCGGCCCGATCATGTCCTCGGGGCGCACGATGCGATCGAAGGTGTCGCCATCGACGAAGCCCAGATTGACCGCCTCCTCGCGCAGCGTGGTGCCGTTCTTGTGCGCCGTCTTGGCGACCTTGGTGGCGTTGTCGTAGCCGATCTCGGGCGCAAGCGCGGTGACCAGCATCAGGCTGTCGCGCATGAGCTGGCCGATGCGGTCGGTGTTGGCCGCGATGCCGTCGACGCAGCTCTCGGTGAAGCTGTCCGCCGCATCGCCCAGAAGCTGCATGGATTGCAGCACGTTATAGGTCATCATCGGCTTGAACACGTTGAGCTCAAAATGCCCCTGGCTGCCGGCGAAGCCGACCGCCGCGTCGTTGCCCATCACATGCGCGCAGACCTGGGTGAGCGCCTCGCACTGCGTCGGGTTGACCTTGCCGGGCATGATCGAGGAGCCGGGCTCGTTTTCGGGAAGGATCAGCTCGCCGAGGCCCGAGCGCGGCCCCGAGCCGAGAAAGCGGATGTCGTTGGCGATCTTGAACAGCGAGCCGGCCACGACCTTGAGCGCGCCCGACATCTCCACCATCGCGTCATGCGCGGCGAGGGCCTCGAATTTGTTGGGCGCGGGGACGAAGGGCAGCCCGGTCGTCGCGGCCATCTTCGCCGCGACGGTCTCGCCCCAGCCCTTCGGGGTGTTGAGTCCGGTGCCCACCGCCGTGCCGCCCTGCGCCAGCTCGTTGATCGCGGGCAGGGCGGCGTTGACGCGCCGGATGCCCATCGCGACCTGATGCGCGTAGCCCGAGAACTCCTGGCCCAGGGTGAGCGGGGTGGCGTCCTGGGTGTGGGTGCGGCCGATCTTGATGATGTCGGAAAACGCGCCCGCCTTGGCGTCGAGCGCGGCGTGCAGCCGCGCGAGCCCGGGCAGCAGCACGTCGCGCGCCATGGTGGCGGTGGCGATGTGCATCGCGGTCGGAAAGGTGTCGTTGGAGCTCTGGCCCATGTTGCAGTGATCGTTGGGATGCACCGGGTCCTTGGAGCCGATCTCGCCGCCGAGCATCTCGATGGCGCGGTTGGCGATCACCTCGTTGGCGTTCATGTTCGATTGCGTGCCCGAGCCGGTCTGCCACACCACGAGCGGGAAGTGATCGTCGAGCTTGCCATCGAACACCTCCTGCGCGGCCGCCGCGATGGCCTCGCCGCGTCGCGCGTCGAGCGCGCCGAGCTCCATGTTGGTTTCGGCGCACGCCTTCTTGATCACGCCGAGCGCGCGCACTACGGCGACGGGCTGACGCTCCCATCCGATGGGAAAATTCTTCAGCGAGCGCTGCGTCTGGGCGCCCCAGTAGCGGTCCGCGGGGACCTCGAGGGGGCCGAAGCTGTCGGTTTCGGTGCGCGTGTCGGTCATGGGCAACCCTCCTGATCTCGCCCCGCTATAGGATGCGGCGATGCGGGCTGCAACGCCGGGCTACTTGCGGAACTTGTCGAGGCTGACGATCTCGGCTTCCTGCGGCGCGCTGTCCTCGGGCTCGGCGTCCTCCGCCATGGGCGCGTCCTCGTCCCCCGCGCTCTGGCTGTCGAAGCGCAGGCCGAACTCCACGGAGGGGTCCACGAATGTCGAGACCGCGTCAAAGGGGATGTAGAGCGGCTCGGGCCGGTCGCCGAAATTGAGCGTGATCGCGAAGCCCTCGTCATCGACGACGAGATTGTCGAACCAGTTCTGGATCACGATGGTGATTTCCTCGGGGTAGCGCTCGCGCAGCCAGTCGGCCATCTGCACCCCGGGGGTCTGCGTGTTCAGCGTGATGAAGAAGTGATGCTCCCCCGGCAGCCCGTTCGCCCCGATATCCTCGAGCACGTCCCGTATCAGGCCGCGCATCGCGCGATGCATGAGCTTGCCGTAGTCGATAGAGCCGGACATGGCGTCACCTTTCCCTCCGCGATGGGGCAAGCATAGGGGATTCGCCGCCGAACGAAAGGGGGTGATCGGTCGGCCCGGCCCCCGGACCACCGCGCCGCCCGCCTGCACAGCTCGCCGGCGGCATCGCCTCGGGTCGGGGCAGCACGCGTCCCAGGGCGCGGGCGGGCCGGCGCCTGGGGACGCGCACCCGTCGGACGCGGCGATGCTGCGGTGCAGTCTTGCCGCGCAGCATGCACGCCAATAGGGCAAGAATGCCACAACGGGGCCGTATTTCACGCTGGTTGCTTGCGCCAATTGTAGCGCTCGCAGCGTGCCCCTATCTGCCGTTCACCAGCACGCATGTCTCCAAAAGGTGTTGCGACGTGCTGGCGCGCAACACTGACCGTGAGAGTCCCAGATGAAAACCATTATCGTTGCCGCGCTCGCGAGCGCGCTCGCCATGCCTGCCCTCGCCGGAGGTGTCGGCGGCAAGATGGCCGAGCCCGTGGTGGAGCCGCGCATCAGCCCGGCCCCCGCGCCGGCGCCGGCGATGTATGACTGGACCGGGGCCTATGTCGGCGCTCTCGCCGGCGTTGGCCGGGTGACAACCGACCGCGACGGCGACGACCAGAACGGTTTCGGCGGCGCCCTGCTGGCGGGGTATGACCACCAGTTCGACAGGGTCGTGGTCGGCGCAGAGATCGATTTCAGCCCCTCCGCGCTGAGCGATATCGGCGATGCCGACAACGACGTCGACTCCGTGACGCGGCTCAAGGCCAAGGTCGGCGCCCCCGTGGGCGCGTCCGGCAACATCATGCCCTATGCCACCGCCGGCGTCTCGCATGTCCGTGCGACGCTTGGCGGCGACAGTGTGCGCGATACCGGCTGGCTGGTCGGCGGCGGCATTGCCTATGGCGTGACGCCGAACATCTCGGTCGCGAGCGAGGTTATCTATCACCGGCACAGCGACTTCGACGGCCGCGGCGTCGATGCGAATGCCACGACCCTGACCCTCGGCGGCGCCTATCGCTTCTGACGCGACCGAACGCCGACATGACAGCGGCCGCGCCCCTGCCGGGGAGCGGCCTTCTGCATTGCGCAGGCGCAGGATCTGCCCTGATCGCGACTGCCGGGCGGCGCCGGTCGATACATGCATGAGGATGAAGGGGAAAGTGCAGGCTTCTGTTGCCAGGTGCCTGCGGCCCCCGCCAGACCGTTGCTAGACGGCTGGGCTTCAGAGATCGGTGTCGTTACCGCTTACGCAGCAACGGCCACCGGAGCACGGTTGTCGTTGGCAACTGTACTTTTCGGACCGATAACGGTGGTACCTCACCGGGCGAAAGCTACACCTTTACACGTTCGTCGATCCTGTTTCGGCCCC
>PUKW01000161.1 GCA_003550665.1 Paracoccaceae bacterium
ACATCGACACCGGTCCAGTCGAGCTCGGCGGGGTCATAGGTCGAGGCGACGCGGATCGGACCCTGCCCGAGATCGAGCGTGTCGCCTTCGACCCGGATCTGCCCCGGAAAACGGCCATGCACGCTGTCATACTTGAGCAGATGGGCGTTGGTCGCGATCGGCCCGGTGGCGTTGATGCCCACGACCTGCACGTCATTGCGCCCGCTTTCGGCGATATGCGCCAGCGTGCAGCGCCCGATGCGTCCGAACCCGTTGATGCCGATGGTGATCGTCATGCTCCGCTCTCCCTTCCGCAGCGCGGTCCCGCCGCACACCTGCCCCGGTCATACGCGTCCGGCGCCCGGTCCGAAAGCCCGAAATCTCACCACAATCAGCATGTTAGCGCAAAAGGCATGCCGTTAGCGCAAACCGGCGGCGCGCCGCGCAACCTTGAGCTGCGCCGCTCAGCCGATGAGCGCGCGCACCCGGTCGGCCACGGCCGCGGCGGTGATGCCGAAGCTTTCGTAGAGCTCCGGCGCCGGCGCCGAGGCCCCGAAGCCCTGCATGCCCACGAATCCGGCCTTGGCCTCGCGCCCGCGCTCGCCGCACAGCCAGCGGTCCCAACCGAAGGACGACGCCGCCTCCACCGCGACGCGCACCGGCCCCGCGGGCAGCACGCGGCGGCGGTAGCGCTCGTCCTGCGCGGCGAAGAGCTCCCAGGAGGGCATCGAGACGACGCGCGTGCCGATCCCCTCGGCTTGCAGCGCGTCGCGCGCCGCCATCGCAATCCCGACCTCGGAGCCGGTGGCGAGCAGGATCGCGCGCCGTTTGCCCTCGGCCTCGGCGAGCACATAGGCCCCCTGCGCGCTCAGGTTCTTGGTGCTGTGCTTGATGCGCTGCGTCTCCAGCCCCTGTCGCGACAGCGCCAGCACGCTCGGCCCGTCGCTGCGGGCGAGCGCGATCTCCCAGGCCTCGGCGGTCTCGACGGCGTCGGCGGGGCGCAGCACCGTCATGTTCGGGGTGGCGCGCAGCATGGCGAGATGCTCGATCGGCTGATGCGTGGGGCCGTCCTCGCCCAGCCCGATGCTGTCATGCGTCATCACATAGACCGCCGGCACCCCCATCAGCGCCGACAGCCGCATCGCCCCGCGCGCATAGTCGGCGAAAACGAGGAAGGTGCCGCCATAGGGCCGGATACCGCCATGCAGCGCCATGCCGTTCATCGCCGCGGCCATGGCGTGCTCGCGGATGCCGTAGTGAACGTAGCGGCCCTTGCGGTTTTCGGGGCCGAAGATCCCGAGATCCCTGGTCAGCGTGTTGTTGGACCCTGTCAGATCCGCCGAGCCGCCGAGCGTCTCGGGCATCACCGCGTTGATCGCCTCGAGCGCCATCTCGCTGGCCTTGCGGGTGGCGACCTTGGGCGCCTCGTCGCTGAGCTGTTTCTTGAGCGATTTCACCGTGGCGGAGAGGCGCTTCGGCACCTCCCCCGCGAGCCGGCGGTCGAACTCCGCGCGCCGGGTGGCGGACAGCGCGGCGTGGCGCTCGTGCCAGGCGTTACGGGCCGCGCCGCCGCGCCGGCCGATGGCCTCCCAGTCGGCCTTGATGTCGGCGGGGATCTCGAAGGACGCGTGCGGCCAGCCATAGGCTTCGCGCGTCGCCGCGATCACCTCGTCGCCGAGCGGCGCGCCATGCGCGGCGGCGGTGTCCTGCTTGCCGGGGGCACCGAAGCCGATATGCGTCTTGCAGTCGACGAGGGTGGGGCGGTCGGAGGCCTTCGCCGCATTCAGGGCGCGGTCGATATCGGCCGGGTCGTGCCCGTCGCAGGCGATAACCTCCCAGCCCGAGGCGGCAAAGCGGGCATGCTGGTCGGTGATGTCGGACAGCGCCACCTCGCCGTCGATGGAGATGCCGTTATTGTCCCACAGCACGATCAGTTTGCCGAGCTGCTGGCGCCCGGCCAGCCCGATCGCCTCCTGGCTGATGCCCTCCATCAGGCAGCCATCCCCCGCGATTACCCAGGTGTGGTGATCGACGAGCTTCGCGCCGAACTGCGCGCGCATCGCCTCTTCGGCCATCGCGAAGCCCACCGCATTGGCCAGCCCCTGCCCGAGCGGTCCTGTCGTCGTCTCGATGCCGGCGGCGTGGTCGTATTCGGGGTGCCCCGCCGTCTTCGCGCCGAGCTGGCGGAAATTGCGCAGCTCCTCCATCGTCATGTCGGGCGAGCCTGTCAGGTGCAGCAGCGCATAGAGCAGCATCGAGCCATGCCCCGCCGAGAGGATGAAACGGTCCCGGTCGGGCCAGTCGGGCGCGCCCGCGTCGAATTTAAGGTGCCTCTCGAACAGCACCGTCGCCACATCCGCCATCCCCATCGGCATGCCGGGATGGCCCGACTTCGCGGCCTGAACCGCATCCATCGCCAGCGCGCGGATCGCGCAGGCCTTGTTCCAGTGCTCGGGGTGCTCTGCGCGCAGGCGGGCGATATCCACTTTGCATTCCCTCATGGCTGGGGTTACGTCGCTGCGGTGATAGCAGCCCCGCACCGGAGTTCAAGCGCGCCGCCGCCGGGTGGCGGGAAGGGGGCGCATTCGCGGGCGGAATTGCGTTATCATTGCGCCCGGTGCGCGGGTTCTGATTCGCCGCCATGGCCGGGCAAGGGAGACGGGCGATGACCGAAATCTCCGATTACGCGCGTCGGATCAACGACGCGCTGGAGCGGATTGACAGGATTGCCGCGCATGTCGGGCGGTCGCAAGCCGATGCTCCGGCCGGAGCGGGGGATGGTCAGGGTGACGGACCGGGCGGCGGTCAGGGCGATGGCGAACAGCGCGCGCGCCTCGACGCCCAGAGCCGCGAGATCGCGCGGCTCAAGGCCGCGAATGCGGACCTCATGGAGGCCAACCGCGCGCTGCGCGAGGCCGCCGAAGCCGGCGGCGCGGATGGCGATCTGATCAGCCGCTCGATGACCGCCGAGCTCGAGGCGCTGCGCGCCGAGCGCCGCGCCGAAACGGTGGAGATGCAGGAAATTCTCGAAGCCCTCGACCCCCTGATCGCGGAGGACCGTCATGCCTGAACAGACGATCACCATCGGCGGACGCGAATTCCAGGTCGCATGCCAGCCCGGCGAGGAGCCGCATCTGCAGGCCGCCGCCGCACAGCTCGATGCCCAGGCGCAGTCCGTGCTCGGGCAGGGCGCGCAGCTGTCGAATGCGCGGATGCTGCTCCTGGCGGGGCTGTTGCTCGCCGACCGCAACGCAGAGCGCGAGCAGGAACTCGCGGCGCTGCGCGACCGCGTCGCGGAGGCCGAGGCTGCGCTCGGCGCGATGCGCGCGCGCCCCGAGCGCGTCGAGGTGCCGGTGCTGCCCGCCGATCTCGGCGACGAACTCGCCGAGCTCGCCGCGCGCGCCGAGGCCGTGGCCGAGCGCGTCGAGGAGCGCGGCGCCGCGCAGGGCTGAGCCTCAGCCGCGCGCGGGGCGGTCGAACCAGACGATGAGCAGGGGCGCCGCGATCAGCGGCACCAGAACCGGTGCCGCCCATATCAGCACCGCGGGCGGATGCAGCGCCAGCATCGCCGCGGCGAGCGCGATCCCGACCGCGCTCTCAGGGATGCCGGCGGGCAGGCGCGCGAGAAGGTTGCCGCGGTGCGAACCCTTCCAGCCGCAATCATGGCCGAGTGCGACCGCCCCGACGGCCTGCACTTGCCGCAGCATCATGATCGGCGCGACGAGCGCGGACAGCCCGAGCTCGCGAAGCGCGGCGCGCAGGACGATGCGCCGGCGCCGCCAGCCCTGGCCGCGCATCCAGCGCGCGGCGGCGACCGCCTTGGGGCTCAGCAGCACCATGATCGAGACGAGAAACGGCAGCGCCGACTGGATCGCCACCAGATCGAGCATCAGCGCGAGCACGAGCATGAGCCAGATCGGCGCAGCCAGATACATCATCACGCCGCTGGCCAGAAGCAGCCGGTTCACCGGATGCAGACCCCGCGCGCCGAGCAGGCGCAGATGCTGCATGTTGCCCTGACACCAGCGCCGGTCGCGGGCGCGGTAATCGGCCATGTCGGCCGGGCCTTCCTCGAAGGAGCCGCGCGCCTCGGGCGCGATCTCCACCGCCCAGCCCGCGCGTCGCAGCCAGGCCGCCTCGACAAAGTCATGGCTGAGCAGGTCGCCCCCCATCGGGGCCGGGCCGCTCAGTCGCGGCAGACCGCCCGCCTCGGCAAGGGCGCGGGTGCGCAGCACCGCGTTGTGGCCCCAGAAATTGCCCGCATCGCCCGTCACATGCGCGAGCCCGTTGATCGCCGTCAGCCCCGCGAGCCGCGCCGAGAGCCGCTGCAGTTCGGTCAGCCGCGAGCCGCCCGAAAGCGGGCGCGTGCCGGTCTGCAGCAGGCCGAGCCGCGGGCGTGCCTCGATGTGATGGAGCAACTCGCGCACCCGCGCGCCGCTCATGCGGCTGTCGGCATCCATCACCAGCATGTAGTCGTAATGGCCACCCCAGCTCTGCATCCAGTCGCGGATATTGCCCGGCTTGCGCCCGGTGTTGTCGGCCCTGCGGCGGTAGTGGATGGCGGGCGTCGCGAGCAGCCCTTTGAGCGCGTGTTCCTCGGCCGCGATGGTCTGCGGGGCCTGGGTGTCGGAGAGCACGAAAATATCGGCGTGCGGTCCCAGCAATCCGGTGCGCAGCAGCTCGCGCCGCATCAGCCGCACATTGGTCGCGATCATCTCCGGGTCCTCGCCGCAGACGAGGTAGAGCACCGCCGTCCGCCCGCGCGGGGTCCAGCCCGGCGCAGGCTGCGCGAGCCGACGCACCGGCATCGCACCAAGCACCGCCGCCGAAGCCGCCGCCGACAGCCACAGCGCATTGAGTGTGAACAGCGCGAGGATCACGACGACAGCAGCCGTCCCCGCGCGCGCCGGCTCGAGCGCGGCCGCGAGGGTCGCGACCATCACCGCGGCCAGCGACAGCGTGAGCACGACGAAGGTGATGCGCGCGCGCTGGACCCCGGCGCTCAGCGGTCCGCAGCTCGCCGCTGCGCCCATCCGGTGCAGGCCCCGCACCGGCATCGCGCGCGGCGCAAGCGGCGGCGCTGCGGCGGTCTGCGTGATGGTGTCGTCCGAGGGCAGGGCGAAGTCGCGCATGTGGTCCAACCGTTAGTGTCCAAGGCGCAGCACTTAGACCCTCTCGCGCCAACGGCAAGCAGACGGACACCGGCCCCGGCGACTCGGCGGACCGCCGCTGGCGACGCGCCGATGTCACCGTTGCGGCCGGGGCGCCGGCACGGTCCTGCGCCGTGACGGGGAGCGGGCCGCTTGTCTTCGCAGCGTCGGGGACGAATCGCCTTCGTGCGCCGCGACGCAATTCGCCGCCGAGCGCAGCCTGCAATGGGTCGGGAGCAATCGCCTCCCCCGCCTCCCCCGCCTCCCCCGCCTCCCCGCGCGCGCGCTGCGCCTCCCCCGCCTCCCCGCGCGCGCGGGGAGGCAATGATCGGGCTCGACATGACCCAGATCATTGTAAGACGCTCGGGACGTTGATCAACTTGCCGGATGGAACCCGAGCCCGTCTTTCGCACCGAGGGCGTCACCAAGGTCTATGGCTCCGGCCCGGCCGCGGTGCACGCGCTGCGGGGCGTGGATCTGGCGCTGCATGAGGGCGAGATGGTGGTGCTGCTCGGGCAGTCGGGCTCGGGCAAGTCCACCTTGATGAACATTCTCGGCGCGCTCGACACCCCGACCGAGGGGCGGGTGTTCTTTCGCGATCACGAGCTCACCCGCGCCGCGGACGCCGCGCTGACGAGCTTTCGCCGCGATCATGTCGGTTTCGTGTTCCAGTTCTACAACCTCGTGCCGAGCCTGACGGCGCGCGAAAACGTGGCGCTGGTCACCGAGATCGCGGCCAACCCGATGCGCCCGGAGGAGGCGCTGGAGCGCGCGGGGCTGCCCGACCGGATGGATCATTTCCCCGCCGAGCTGTCGGGCGGCGAGCAGCAGCGCGTCGCCATCGCCCGCGCCATCGCCAAACGCCCCGACGTTCTGCTGTGCGACGAACCCACCGGCGCGCTCGACAGCAGGACCGGGGTGCGGGTGCTCGAGGCGCTCGTGGACATCAACGCCGAGCTCGGCACCGCGACGACGCTCATCACCCACAATGTCGGCATCCGGAAGATCGCCCATCGGGTGATCTTTCTCGCCGATGGGCGCGTGGCGGATGTGGTGGAGAACAGCGTGCGCGTCGCACCCTCCGAGGTCAGCTGGTGAGCGCGCTGACGCGCAAGCTCATGCGCGATCTGCGCCGGATCTGGGCGCAGGGGCTCGCCATCGCGCTGGTGCTGGCCTGCGGCGTGGCGGTGATCGTGCTCGCGCATGGCTCCATCGCGACGCTGAGCGAGACGCGCGACGCCTATTACGAGCGCAACCGATTCGCGGAGGTGTTCGCCGGCGCGACCCGCGCGCCCGACCGCCTCGCCGAGGAGATCGCGCGCATCGACGGCGTCGCGCAGGTGCAGACCCGCATCTCGGCGCGCGTCGTGCTCGACATGGAGGGGATGGCCGAGCCGGGCATGGCGCAGCTGCTGTCGCTGCCCTTGATCGGCGAGCCGGCGCTCAACATCCCGCTTTTGCGCAACGGCGCGCTGCCCGACCCGCTGCGCGCCGACGAGGTCGCCGTCTCGCAGCCCTTCGCCGAGGCGCACGGGCTCGGCCCCGGCGACCGGTTCCGCGCCATCGTCGGCGGGCAGGCGCGCGATCTGCGCATCTCCGGCACGATGCTGTCGCCGGAGTTCATCTACACCATCGGCCCGGGCTCGATCATGCCCGATGACCGGCGCTACGGCATCATCTGGATGGGCGCGCCCGCGGCGGCGGCGGCGTTCGACCTCGACGGGGCGTTCAACGACGTGGCGCTGCGGCTGACCCCGGGCGCGTCCGAGGCGCCGGTGATCGCCGCGCTCGACGATCTGCTCGCGCCTTACGGCGGCACCGGCGCTCATGGCCGTGACGGGCAGATCTCGCATTCGATGCTGCAGCACGAGCTCGACCAGTTCGCGGCGCTCGCGGTGATCATGCCGCCGGTGTTCTTCGTGGTCGCGGCGTTCCTCGTCAACATGGTGCTCGGCCGGCT
>PUKW01000333.1 GCA_003550665.1 Paracoccaceae bacterium
CCGACATTGACGCCGTCGATGTCGAGCACGGGAATGTCCGTGACGTCGTTGTCCATCAGCGTCTTGAGCGTGCCGCCGGTGACCTCGCCGTCCTTGTCGGTCTCCCAGGTGAGCTCGTCGCCGGCCTCGACCCAGATCTCGCCGGTTTCCTCGTTGATGATGTCGCGCGCCGCGTAGCGGCCGACGATCTGGTCGAAGGGGACGAGCACCTCGGTCACGCTGCCCTCGTCGAGCAGCTGCTTGACCATGCGCGGCGTCATCTTGTCACCGGCCTTGCAGATTACCTCGCCCGAGGCGGCGTCCACGATGTCGATCGTCGGACGGGTGCCGCGCACCCGCTCGGGGAAGAACCTGGTCACCCAGCCCTTGTTCTTCTCGAGCCGGTAATCGACGGTGTCGTAATAGGCATCCATGATGCCTTCCTGGTCGAGCCCCAGCGCATAGAGCAGCGTGGTCACAGGCAGCTTGCGCCGCCGGTCGATGCGCGCATGCACGATGTCCTTGGCGTCGAACTCGAAATCGAGCCAGGAGCCGCGATAGGGAATGATCCGGCAGGTGAACAGGAGCTTGCCGGAGCTGTGCGTCTTGCCCTTGTCGTGATCAAAGAACACCCCGGGCGAGCGGTGCATCTGGCTGACCACGACGCGCTCGGTGCCATTGACGACGAAGGTGCCCGTGGGCGTCATCAGGGGCATGTCGCCCATGAAGACGTCCTGCTCCTTGATGTCCTTGACCGAGCGCGCGCCGGTGTCGTCATCGACATCGAAGACGATCAGCCGCAGCGTGACCTTGAGCGGCGCGGCATAGGTCATGTCGCGCTGCATGCACTCCTCGACATCGTATTTCGGCTTCTCGAGATCGTAGCTGACGAATTCCAGCGTCGCAGTCTCGTTGAAGTCCTTGATCGGGAAAACCGACTGGAAGACACCCTTGATGCCCTCGCCGTCGAGCGGCGCCTCGGCGTCTCCCGAGCGCAGGAAGAGATCATAGGAGGATTTCTGGACCTGGATCAGGTTCGGCATTTCCTGCACTTCGCGGATCTTGCCGAACAGCTTGCGGATGCGCTTCTCGCCGAGATGGGTTTGCGCCATTTTGGATGTCACCTTTCATTTCTTCGCTCGCGCGCGGACCGCCGGGCTTCGGCCGCGCGTGACGTGCGAAACGGGGTGGGGCTCCATTCCTGCAGACCGTCCCACCGGTCTGCGCCCGAGCCCGCAATCTGTCCCGGGACAGCGCTTCGCACGAAGCGCTGTCCGAAAACAGACTGGGCCGGACCCGGAAATCCCGGGTCCAGCCGTTTCTCGCGGATCGGCGCCACCGCGCCGCCCGATTACTTGAGCTCGACCTTGGCGCCGGCCTCTTCGAGCTTCTTCTTCATCTCCTCGGCCTCGGCCTTGGCGACGCCTTCCTTGATGGCCTTGCCACCGGCCTCGACGACCTCCTTGGCCTCCTTCAGGCCAAGCCCGGTGATGCCGCGCACCTCCTTGATCACGTTGATCTTCTTGGCGCCGGCATCGACAAGGATGACGTCGAATTCGGTCTGCTCTTCGGCAGGCTCGGCGGCGTCACCGCCCGCCGGGCCGGCCATCATCACCGCGCCGCCGGCGGCGGGCTCGATGCCATACTCGTCCTTGAGGATGGTTTTCAGTTCCTGCGCCTCGAGCAGCGTGAGGTTCACGATCTCTTCGGCAAGCTTCTTCAGATCAGCCATGTCATCTTTCCTTCAGTGTGGTTCCGGCACGGGCGCGCACGCCCTCGGTGCAGTCACGTTGCTCAGGCAGCCTTGTCCTCGATGGTCGAGAGAATGCCCGCGATGTTGGAAGCAGGTGCGCCAATGGCCCCGGCGACGTTCGATCCCGGCGCCCCGATGCAGGACGCGATCTGAGCGATGAGCTCCTCGCGCGACGGCATCGCGGCGACGGACTTCACGCCGTCGCGGTCCAGAACGTTCTCGCCCATTGCCCCGCCAAGAATCTCGAACTTCTTGTTCTTCTTGGCAAAGTCCTCGGCCACCTTCGCCGCGGCGACGGGGTCCTCGGAATAGGCGAGCACGGTCATGCCCGACAGAAGGTCTGAAATCCCCTGGCAGGGTTTCCCTTCGAGGGCGATCCTGGCGAGCCTGTTCTTGGCAACACGCACGGCCCCGCCCGCATCACGCATCATCGCGCGCAGGGTCTGCATCTCGGCAACCGTGAGGCCTTCGTAGTGCGCGACCACGACCACGCCAGAGCTTTCGAAGATCTGGCCGAGCTCGTCGACCACTTTCTCTTTCTGGGCTCTATCCACAGTTTCACTCCAAGTTTGGGGGCAACGCCCCCGGCTCGTTGCGCCCCGGCGAACCGGGGCATTCGGGTCCGTATCAGGGTCCCGAGCCCAGGATCGCCCGAGGTAACCCCGGATGATCCGTCTCGTTCCCCATCTCGGGCAGGACATTAAGCCCCGAAGGGCACCCGCCGTCTCGGACAGGACGGGGCAGCAGCACCCCGCCAGACACCCGGGCCGGAGCCCGGGCGCATTCCTCAGCCGCTCGTCGCCGAAGCGAGATCGACCGTGATCCCCGGCCCCATCGTGGAGGTCAGGGAAATCTTCGTCAGATAGGCGCCCTTGGCCCCGGCGGGCTTGGCGCGCGCGAGCGCGTCGACAAAGGCGCGGACATTCTCGGTGAGCTTGTCCTCGTCGAAGGACAGCTTGCCGATGCCGCCATGGATGACCCCGGCGCGCTCGACCTTGAACTGCACCTCGCCGCCCTTGGCGGCCTTGATGGCCTCGGCCACATCCATCGTCACCGTGCCGACCTTCGGGTTCGGCATCAGGTTGCGCGGCCCGAGGATCTTGCCGAGCCGGCCGACGAGCGGCATCATGTCCGGCGTCGCGATGCAGCGGTCGAACTCGATCTTGCCGCCCTGGATCGTCTCCACGAGATCCTCGGCCCCGACGATGTCGGCACCCGCCTCGCTGGCCTCGTCGGCCTTGGCGCCCCGCGCGAAAACCGCGACGCGCACATCCTTGCCGGTGCCGTTGGGCAGCACGACCTTGCCGCGCACCATCTGATCGGCGTGGCGCGGATCGACGCCGAGATTGACGGCGATTTCGAGCGTCTCGTCAAAGCGGGTCTTCGCCAGCGATTTCAGCGTCTTGACCGCCTCCTCGACGGAGACGTTCTCCTTGTTCGCCACGGCTTCGCGCGCCGCGCGCATGCGCTTGCCAAGCTTTGCCATGACTTACCCCTTCACCTCGATACCCATCGACTTCGCCGAGCCGAGGATGATCTTCATCGCGTCCTCGATCGAATGCGCGCTCAGATCCGCCATCTTCGCCTCCGCGATCTCGCGGACCTGCTTGCGCGAGATCGTCGCGGCGGTGCTGCGCCCGGGCGTCTTGCCGCCGGATTTGATCTTGGCGGCCTTCTTGAGATAGTAGCTCGCCGCCGGCGTCTTCACGTCGATCGTGAAGGACTTGTCCTGGTAGTAGGTGATGAGCGTCGGGATCGGCGCCCCGGGCTCCATCTCGGCGGTCTTCGCGTTGAAGGCCTTGCAGAATTCCATGATGTTGAGCCCGCGCTGACCCAGCGCGGGACCGATGGGCGGCGACGGATTCGCCTGCCCCGCCTTTACCTGCAGCTTGAGCTGCCCGATCACTTTCTTGGCCATGCGGCCCTCTCCTCTTCACCTGCGCCCGGCGCGCGCGCCCGGCGGTTCGGTTGAGTGGTCCGGCCCTCGCGGCGCGCCGCGCTTGCCTCCCACGCTCTCACGTCAGGCGCCCTTGGTGACCTGCGTGAACTCCAGATCGACCGGCGTCGCCCGGCCGAAGATCGACACCATGACCTTCAGGCGGCTGTGGTCGTCATCGACTTCCTCGACCATGCCCGAGAACCCCTCGAAGGGCCCGTCCGTGACCTGCACCTGCTCGCCCACCTCGAAGCGGATCAGCGAACGCGGCGCCTCCTGGCCTTCCTCGACGCGGTTGAGGATCGCATTGACCTCCTCGTCGCGCATCGGCATCGGCCGGCCCTGCGGCCCGAGAAAGCCCGTCACGCGACTGATCGAATTGATCAGATGATAGCCGCGATTCGACATCTCCATGCGCACGAGAACGTAGCCGGGCATGAAGCGGCGCTCGGCCGTGACCTTCTTGCCGCGGCGCACCTCGAGCACCTCCTCGGTGGGCACCAGCACTTCCTCGATCTCGTCCTCGAGCCCGGCATCGGCGACGGCCGTCCGGATCGCCTCGGCGACCCGCTTCTCGTAATTCGAGAGAACGCTGACCGAATACCACCGCTTCGCCATGTTGCCCGTCACCTCGTGCCATACCGGCGGCCGCCACCGGGGATTACAATTCAGGGCGGCTGCCCGTGTCGCCCGCAACAGGAAAAAGGCGCGCACCCGAATCAATGCGCGCCAAACTGCGGAACGGCATCCCCCTTACGCGTCCGACCGCCGGACTTCAAGACCGCAAACGCCGTCCTCGGCGGGTCTCAGCTTGCCACGCCCAGGATCAGGACGAGACCATTGCGGATCAGCCAGTCCACGAAAAAGAAGAAGATCGCCGTCAGCGTCGCCATGATGAACACCATCACAGTCGTCAGCAGCGTCTCGCGCCGGGTCGGCCACACCACCTTGGAAACCTCGGCGCGGACCTGCTGCAGGAACTGAAGGGGATTCGTCTGTGCCATGATGCCTTGCCCGATCTCCAAGCCAATGCGCCCTTACGCGCTCGCACGCGGTGATGCAACCCTTCGCGGGGTCAGGCTCGCAGCCATGTGACGCGCGCCATCGCCGCGACGGCGGCGAGATCGCGCGCATAGGCCTGTGCCGTCGCCGCCAGCGTTGCCGCCCCGAAGGGCGCGAAGCCCGGCTCGGTGGGGGATTTCGCAAAACGCGTGCGCGCACGGCGCGCGACCTTCGCGGCGTCGCCGCGGTCGCCCGCGCGCAGCCAGTCCATGACCTCCTTGTGCGCGCGCGCCGAAAGACCCTGATGCGCGGGCTGCGCGGGCAGCGGCACCTGCGCCGCCCCCGCCGGGGGGAGCATCGCGTCGAGCACGCGCGGCGCGATGGCGGGGTAGTCCTCGAACCGCCAGAGCACGCAGCCCGCCACCTGCGGCACCGCGAGCAGCCGCGCCATCAGCTCCGCCCAGCTCAGCCGCGCCGGGTCGAGCGCGCCGATGAAGCTGTCGAAGGGCATCGGGCGCCCGCTCAGCAGCTTCTGGCTGTAGGCCGACAGCAGGAACGACGCCGGATCGCGCACCGCCAGGAACAGCGTGACCTCGTCGGCGCCCGCCGCCGCGATGAACCGCGCCAGCCGTTGCGCCGCGCGCGGGTAGAAGCGGCCCTGTTCGAACATGTCGGGGTCATGCGCGCCGCCGAGGATATTCTCTTCCGACAGCACGAGCCGCTGCATCCGCGCGTGACGGCCGACAAGGCCCGGCGCATGGCGTCGGCGCAGGCGCGCGAGTTCCCCGCGCCAGGCCATCGCTTCGCGAAACGGAAAGCGCCCGGAGCGGAAATGCGGCGGGCCGAAGAACCCCCCCCCCGCGGCGAGCAATGCCCGGCGTTCCGCGCGAATGGCCTGTTGAAGATGGGTGCTGGCGGTCTTGTGCGCGCCGATATGCAGAACGACGGCGGGGTGATCTGCCAACGAAGCCGTCCCTCATGCGTTGCGGCGGGTTGGCAGGGGCAGAGGGACTCGAACCCCCGACACTCGGTTTTGGAGACCGATGCTCTACCAACTGAGCTATGCCCCTTCCGGCCAGCGCGGGTTAGGCCAACCCCGCTGCGAAATCAAGCCCGATCTTGGCCCCGCAAGGGTGCCCCGATCCGAACCGACGCACGAAAAAGGCGCGCGGGTCATCCCGCGCGCCAATCGATCGCCGCGGGCGGGTCTGGCCCGCCGCCGGCCTGGTTTACTGCAGGATCTTGGAGACGACGCCGGCGCCGACGGTGCGGCCGCCCTCGCGGATGGCGAAGCGCAGCTTCTCCTCCATCGCGATCGGCGCGATCAGATCCACCACGAAGGAAACGTTGTCGCCCGGCATCACCATCTCGGTGCCCTCCGCGAGCGTCACCGTCCCGGTCACATCCGTCGTGCGGAAGTAGAACTGCGGGCGGTAATTCGCGAAGAACGGCGTGTGGCGACCGCCCTCCTCCTTGGTCAGGATATAGGCCTCGGCCTCGAACCTGGTGTGCGGCGTGACCGATTTCGGCTTGCACAGGACCTGGCCGCGCTCCACGTCGTCGCGCCCGATGCCGCGCAGAAGCGCGCCGATATTGTCGCCCGCCTCGCCGCGGTCCAAGAGCTTGCGGAACATCTCCACGCCCGTGCAGGTCGTCTTGCGGGTGTCGCGCAGGCCCACGATCTCGATCTCGTCGCCCACCTTGATGATGCCGCGCTCGACGCGCCCCGTCACAACCGTGCCGCGCCCCGAGATCGAGAACACATCCTCGATCGGCATCAGGAAGGGCTGATCGATCGGGCGCTCCGGGGTCGGGATGTAGTCATCCACTGCCTCCATCAGCGCGCGGATCGACTTCTCGCCGATCTCCTCGTCGCGACCTTCCATCGCCGCAAGCGCCGAACCCTTGATGATCGGAACGTCGTCGCCCGGAAACTCGTAGTCGTTGAGAAGCTCGCGCACCTCCATCTCGACGAGCTCCAGAAGCTCCTCGTCATCGACCTGGTCGACCTTGTTGAGATACACGACAAGCCCCGGAACCCCGACCTGGCGCGCCAGAAGGATATGCTCGCGCGTCTGCGGCATCGGCCCGTCGGCGGCGTTGACCACGAGGATCGCCCCGTCCATCTGCGCCGCACCCGTGATCATGTTCTTGACGTAGTCGGCATGGCCCGGGCAATCGACATGCGCATAGTGGCGCGCATCGGTCTCGTATTCCACATGCGCCGTCGAGATCGTGATCCCGCGCGCCTTCTCCTCCGGTGCCCCGTCGATCTGGTCATAGGCCCGGAAATCCCCGAAATACTTCGTGATCGCCGCGGTCAGAGTCGTCTTGCCGTGGTCAACATGGCCGATCGTGCC
>PUKW01000281.1 GCA_003550665.1 Paracoccaceae bacterium
AACCGCAAGGATACGGGCGCGGCCATCAAGGCGTATGTGCGCGCCTTCGCGAACACCGACGACACGACGCTCGTGATCAAGCTTCCGGCGCGGGCCAGGGCGGAGGATATTCAGAAATTCCTGTATGACGCCACCTATCCGGAAGTGGATCTCGCGGATCCGGAGCTGCCGCATATCCTGCTCGTGAAGGCCGGCATGTCCAACGAGGAGATGTGGTCGCTCTACTCGAACGTGGATTGCTGCCTGTCGACGGAGCGCGCCAAGGGGTTCGATCTGATTTCCGCCGAGGCGATGGCGGCCGGTTGCCCCGCCATCTCGATCGGCTGGAGCGCCAATACGGAATTCATGACCCCCGCGAACGCCTATCTGCTTGCGCCCAAGGACAAGCTGGTGCCGATCGACCCGTCACTGATCGAGGCGAACCATCTCTACGATATCGGCGAATGGGCGAGTTTCAGCATCGACGAGGCCGCGCAGAGCCTGCGCGAGGTGCGCGAGCGGCCCGAGATGGCGCAGGCGCGCGCGCGCAAGGGCCGCGAAACGATCGCCGATCTGCTCGGGCAGGACAATGTCGTCCGGCAGATGCTCGACAGCCTGACCGACCGCGAACCCTGGGAGACCGTGAACTTCAAGGCGCCGCGGGTCCGGGTCTGGAACAAGGGCCGCGACCGGGTCGGTGAGATCGGCCGGATCCGGCGGATCAATTACTGGGAACTTCCCGAGGAGGAGCGCGCCCTGTTCGAGCGCAAGCCGGGCGAAACCCCGATCGAGTACATCGAAAAGCGCCGCCCGCTCTGGGGCAAGTATGGCTGCGTGATGCCGCCCATCGACCAGCGCACGCGCACCGAGGACCTCAAGGACAGGTATCTCGGCCAGTCGATCTTCGTGATGGGCAACGGTCCCAGCCTGCGCGACGTCGATTTCGACGACCTGATCGGCGTGCCCACCTTCAGCGCGAACCGGATTTCGCTGGCCTTCGACAAGACCGACTGGCGCCCGACCTTCTTCACGGCGCTCGACTGGCTCGTCACGCCCGACAATTACGAGGAATACAACGCGATCACCGACTCGATCCGGTTCTTCCCGATGCGGTTTCACGGCCTGCTCGAGGAATCGGAAAACACCTACTGGTACGAGTCCACGAACCAGGGCCTGCATCTCGATGCGCGCTTCCAGACCGATGCCACGCAGCCGATCCGGGGCGCGGGCACGGTGGTCACGGCGATGCTGCAGCTTGCCTGGCACATGGGGTTTCGCAGGTTCTACCTGCTCGGATGCGATGCGAGCTACTCGATCCCGAAGACCGTCAAGCAGTCGGGCGGCGACCGGTTCGGGACCGGCACGCAGCTGCATCTGCAATCCACGCAGGACGACGACCCGAACCATTTCGACCCGCGGTATTTCGGCGCCAACAAGATGTGGCACGATCCCAATGTCGACGAGATGAAGCGCGGCTTCCGCAGCGCGCAGCTCTTCATCGAGAGCCGCGGCGGGATGCTGCGCGACTGCACCGAGGGCGGCAAGCTCGACTTCGTCCCGAAGGTCCGCCTGGCCGATGCGCTGCGCGACGTCCGCAAGGAGGCGGGGGGTGCTTAAGGGGCTGCACATCGTCGAGGGCAGCGCGCTCGACCTTGACGCCCTTTCGGCGCGCGCGCAGGCGCCGGTCTCGGGGCCGCGCCGCGGGGCCGAGCTCGTCACCGATCCGGCCGCCCTGCGGCGCCCGGACATGCCCGCCGCCACCGGCGCCGAAGCTCCCGCAGACGAAGCGGAGATGGTCGACATGGCCTTCTTTCCGCTGCGCGGCTACCATGTCGATGACTGCTTGCCGGTGATCGAGGAGCTGCGGCGCAAGGGCGCGCGCATCGAGGTCGTCGAGACCGATGGATGGCGCGACGGCGGCAACGAGGTGGCGCGCACCGCGGCGCGGCACGGCCTGGGCCTCACGCGGCTCGAGGATTTCCTCGCGAACCCGCGAAGGGTCCGCTGCGCGGTTCTGTGGAACGACTGGGATCTGTTGATGCGCCTCGTGGCGAAGGCCTGTCACGAGGCGGGCACGGAAACGGTCGCCTGGGTCGAGGGCATACAGGATTACCAGGATGTTGACCGCGGAAGCGGCCTGATGCGCTTTCCCTACATGCGCTCGAAGCATGTCATCCTGCCCGGGGAGTTCGATGCGCGCTATTTTCGCGACACGGACCAGATCCTGCATCGCGGCGAGATCGTGCGCGTCAACATGCTTTGGACACAGCAGCGCCGCCAGGCGCCCGCCGCGGACTGCCCGCGCGCCCTGATCAACAGCAACTTCTCCTACGGCGTCCTGGAGGAGCACCGCGACAGCTGGGTGACACAGGCGGTGAATGCCTGTCTCGCGGCGGGTTTCGAGCCCGTCATCTCCCGGCATCCCTTCGACACCGGCACGCTCTATCCGCAATACACCACGGCACGGCGGTTCGGCGACGTTGTGCATGACTGCACGGTCACCATCCAGCGCTTCGCCTCCGGGATCCTGGAGGCGCTGGCCCTGGGCGTGCCGGTGGTCTATTTCAATCCGCACGGCGAGCGCATCGACAAGTTCAAGGCCCCCGAGGGCGCCTATCGCGTCACCGACTCGCGCGACGCGCTCGAGGCGATCCTGTCGAACCGGCATTATTTCTGGGACGAGGTGACGGCGCAAAGCTTCCTGCGTCTGCATGCCGGGCTGCCCGAGGGCCGGATGGAGCCGGGCGACAGGATCATCGCGGTCCTCTTGTCGATCCTGCGCCGCGCACCCGAGCCCGCCGCGGCCCTTGCCGAGCGGCTCGCGGATGTGCCCGAACGCGGGGCATCGAAGGCGCTGCGCGACCGCATCATCGATCTCGGCCCGTTTTACGGCGCGCAGGCGCGCCAGCCGGTTCTCACGGGGCCGGCGCCGGCGCGCGAAGTGCATGCGCCGCCCCTTCCGCAAGCCCCGGCGGGTGACGACCGGACGCTGCCGCATTTTCGCTTCTTTCTCTTTCGCACCGTGGCGGGGGCGGCGGAATGGACATTTCACGATCCCGCGCAGGTGCGCCGTCATGTCGAGGCGGGCGGGCGCGGCCTCGTTCTCTATGACGATCCGATCACGGTTCTGGTCGAGACGCTCGAGGCGGGCGGTGATGCCGCGGCAATGCTGGCGGAGTGGGAGCGCAGCGCCGAGCGCTCGCTCGAGCTGCTCGCGCAGGCCGATGGACGGCTTGCCCTCGTCGACAGGAACGATCTCGCGAAGGACCCGGAGGCGTGGGAGCCCGTGCTCGCGGACATCCTGGGCCGGCAGCGCCTGCCGCGAGAGCTGTGGCCCGATCACGTCGAGCGCGATCCGCTGCTCGATCTTGCCGCGTTCGAACTGGTTCAGGCATCGCCCGCCGCGCGGTGTCTGATGACCCGCCTGCAGGCGCATGCGCATCGCCCGGAGTCGATTCCGCCAGCACCGCAGCCGGACATTCCGGCGGCCCTCAAGCGATATCACGCGCGGCGCGATGCCTGCGCGAGTCTCCAGACCGAAATCGTGCGGCTTGGCCGTGCGCACTCGGCGGCCCGGACCCGCGCGCGCGAGCTCGAGGCCGAATCCGGACAGCTGAAGGAGACGGCGCAAAAGCGCGGCCGGGAAATCGAGACCGTGCGCAAGGCCAATGCCGCGCTGGAAGCCGAGCTCGACAGCGAGCGTCGCAAGTCAGCCGAACTCGCCGCCGAACTCGCGCATGTGTATTCGTCGAAATCCTGGCGTATCACCGGACCGCTGCGCGGCGCGCGGCGCAGCATTGGCCTGGCCCCGAAATCCGACGGCGAAACGTGACGCCGCCGGGGCCAGCGCGCGGCCGATGATGCCCGGATCCGGTCCACGGGCCGCCGCCGGGCGTCCGGCGGCGACTTGCCCCTTGCGGCGCTGCGGGCCTGCAGGCAGGGTCGCCCGCGACGCGGTGCAGCATCCGTCAACCGCGCGCCCACACTCCGAAGAGGCCGCATGAGCGACACGCCGCGCTTTCCCGACCTTGCCGAGGCCTCCGTCTTCGTCACCGGGGGCGGCTCCGGCATCGGCGCGGCGGTGACCGAGGCATTCCTGCGCCAGGGCGCGCGGGTCGCCTTCATCGGCCGCTCCGATGCGACGGCATTCTGCGACCGGATGGCGGAGCTGCACGGCCGGCGCCCGCTCTTCGTGCAGGGCGACATCACCGACACCGCGGCGCTGCGCGCGGCGCTGGCGCGGGCGGCCGAATCCCACGGCCCGGTCGGCGTGCTCGTCAACAACGCCGCCGACGATACCCGCCACGCCACGCTCGACGTCACCGAGCAGGACTGGGACCGCGCGCAGGCGATCAACCTGAAGGCCTATTTCTTCGCCTGCCAGGCCGTGATCGCGGGAATGCGCCAGGCCGGCGGCGGCGCGATCGTGAACTTCACCTCGATCAGCTACATGATCGGCAATGCCGGCTACCCGGCCTATGTGACGGCCAATTCCGGCATCAACGGGATGACCAGGGCACTCGCGCGCGAGTTCGGCCCCGACGGCATCCGGGTCAACGCCCTTGCGCCCGGCTGGGTGATGACGCCCAGGCAACGCGAATTGTGGGTCACCGAAGCGGCGCTCGAAGCGCATCTCGACCGGCAGTGCCTCAAGACGCCGCTCGCGCCCGAGGACATCACCGGCGGCGTGCTCTTTCTCGCCTCCGATGCCAGCCGGATGATGACGGGGCAGGCGCTCGCCATCGATGGCGGCGTGGTCACGACGGGATAGCCGGTGGCCGCCCCGCGCCTGCACGATCCCCGCCCCGCCGAGCTCGGCGAAGGCCCGCTCTGGCACCCCGGGCGCGGCGAGCTGTTCTGGTTCGATATCCTGGGCTGCGCGCTCATGGCGTCGGGGCGCCGGTGGCAGTTCGGCGAACATGTCTCGGCGGCGGGCTGGATCGACCGCGACACGCTGCTCATCGCTTCGGAGACGGGGCTGTCGCGCTTCGACATCGTCTCGGGGGCGGTGACGCGGCTCGTGGCGCTGGAGGCCGACAACCCGGCGACGCGGTCCAATGACGGGCGCGCGGATCCCTGGGGCGGCTTCTGGATCGGCACCATGGGCAAGCGCGCCGAGCCGGGCGCCGGCGCGATCTATCGCTATCACCGCGGCGCGCTGCGGCGCCTGCATGCGGGGCTGACGATTCCGAACGCGATCTGCTTTTCGCCCGACGCCCGCTTCGCCTGCTTTGCCGACACACCGACCCGGCGGATCATGCACCAGCCCCTTGATCCGGAGGATGGCTGGCCGGCCGGACCGCCCGAGCCCTTCATCGACCTGACCGCCGAGGGGCGCAACCCCGACGGCGCGGTGTTCGATCGCGACGGGCGGTTGTGGTGCGCCGAGTGGGGCAGCGGCCGCGTCGCCTGCCACGACATGCAGGGCCGCTTTGTCGCGGCCGTCGCCTTCGACGCGCCGCACACCTCCTGCCCCGCATTCGGCGGCGCGGATTTCTCCGAACTCTACTGCACCACCGCGCGCGAGGGGCTCGACGACGCCGCGCTGCGCCGGCATCCGGACTCGGGCTGCACCATGGTCGCGCCGGCGCCGGCCCGCGGGTGCGCGGAACACCCCGTGATCGCCTGACCCGCCGCGCATGCCGGCGCGCGGCGCGGATCGCGCTGGAATCCGGCCCCGCGCCATGTCATAAAACTGTCATGTTACGTGATGTGCGCCGTCCCGCGGCCGACCGTTCGGCATACCGCGAGCGCGAAAATACGGGCAGGAACGAAGGGCGCCGGGTGTACGACGAAATCGAGGAAAGCTTCGCGGCCGGTGATCATCGCGGCGCCCAGCGACGCCTCAGGCGGCTGCTCGAGGGGAGCCGCCCGCCCTCCGAACGGCGCCTGCGCCGGCTTTGCGGCATGTGCCGCACCCTGCGCCGCCGCGACCGCATCCCCGATTACACCCTTCTCGCCACCGAGCTGCACAGGCACCTGTTCGCCGATGACAGCGGCCTTGCGCCGATCGTCGAGGGCGGCATGCACGCCTTCTGCGGCCATGTCGATCGCGCGGATGGCGCCTTCGTCAAGGTCGTCGATGACGGCGGCGTCGAGGCGCGCTTCTATCGGCTCGTTCTCGATGGCGAGCTGCCCTGGAAGGGCGCGCGCTACCAGGTCACGCGCCCGCACTCCGCCGAGGTGATCGGGACGCTCTCGGTCCTGCGGCTTGAGGCGATCGCGGGGGACTTCGCCAAATCGACCGGTAGCGCCGTCTTCACGAACCGCAAGCGCGCCATCGCCGCCGCAAGGGCGATCGCGGAGTTCAACGCGCAGATCACCATGGCCGGGCGCCCCGCGCCCGAGGCCGTCCCGCTGCCGCTGGTGCCGCTCCGTCTCGACACGAAGCATGATGCGCATCTCGGCGCGCGGCTCGCCGGGCGCGCCGATCTCGACGCGATCCTCGATACGCATCGGCAATTGCAGGAGAGCTGGGACAGGATCACCGGGCATATGCAGCCCTTCACCTGGGCGATCGCGAACAATGACTTCCATCCGGGCAATTTCATCGCGGGCAAGCGCTTCACCCTGGTCGATAACGGCGCGAGCTGCTTTGCCCCGCTCGGCAACGATCTCTATTCGCTCATCGTGCACAATATCGACAATCCGGAGCTGCGCGAGGATGTGATCGCCGCCTATTGCGATCAGCTGCGCGATTGCGGCGTGCACGCCGACCCCGATCAGGTCCGCTTCGCGGCCAATGTCGCCTATTGCAAGCGCTACATGAAGATGCGCCCCCACACGACGACGGACAATCCCGCCACCTTCCTCGACGCGCAAGCGGTCGCGCAGCGTCTCCTGCAGGCCACCTGACGCGGCAACTCCGGCGTTGACACAAGCCCCGGTTGTGTGCGCCGATCGCGCCCTGCAGGCGGCGCAGCGTCGAGACCAGTCATCTTCCCCGGAGCATCAGACCATGAACAAACCGATCACGAAGGCGAAGCCCGCCTTCACCCGC
>PUKW01000124.1 GCA_003550665.1 Paracoccaceae bacterium
TAGTTGAAGGTCACCGGGTCCATCTCGAGATAGCGCTCGACCTCCTCGAACCACTCCGTCGAGTTGCGCGCCGCCGATTGTAGCCGCAGCACGTCGGTGCGCCGCTCCTCCTGGTAGCGGCTGAAGGCGGTCTCGAGCTCCGCCTCGGAATTGACGAAATCGGCAAGCGCGACGGCCGACTCCAACCCCAGCTTGGTGCCCGAGCCGATCGAGAAATGCGCCGTCGCCGAGGCATCGCCCAGAAGCACGACATTTTCGTGATACCACTTCTCGCACAGCACGCGCGGGAAGTTCAGCCAGGCCGAGCCGCGCAGATGGCTCGCATTCGACATCAGCGCGTGCCCGCCGAGATGATCCGCGAAGATGCGTTCGCAGGCGCGGCAGGTCTCCTCCTGGCTCATCTCGCCGAAGCCATGCGCCGCCCAGGTCTCCTCCGAGCACTCGACAATGAAGGTCGCCGTGTCGGCGTCGAATTGGTAGGCATGCGCCCAGACCCAGCCATGCTCGGTTTTCTCGAAAATGAAGGTGAAGGCGTCGTCGAATTTCTGGTGCGTGCCGAGCCAGACGAACTTGTTGCGGCGCAGGTCGATCTCGGGGCGGAAATGCTCCTCGAAGGTCTTGCGCGTCCTCGAGTTGAGTCCGTCGGCGGCGACGACGATGTCGTACTCGCGCATCGCGGCATGGATGTCTTCCATCTCGGTTTCGAACTGCAGGTCGACACCGAGCTCGCGCGCGCGCCCCTGCAGGTCGAGCAGGAGCTGCTTGCGCCCGATGCCGCAGAAACCGTGCCCGCTCGAGACGGTGCGGTGCCCCTCCTGCACAACGGCGATGTCGTCCCAATAGGCGAAATGCGAGCGGATGATCTGCTCGCTCACCGGGTCATTGCGGCGCATGTTCTCGAGCGTCTCGTCCGAGAGTACCACGCCCCAGCCGAAGGTGTCGTCGGGGCGGTTGCGCTCAACGACGGCGACCTCGTGCGCGGGGTCGCGCAGCTTCATCGAGATCCCGAAATAGAGCCCGGCCGGCCCGCCGCCGATCACCAGTACCTTCATGGCGTCTCTCCCGCATTGCGTTGACGGCATCCTGCCAGCCTCCCCGGCTTGCTTCAAGCATGAAACTTCGCAACCTCAACATTTGAGCTTTCGCCAAATGCGTGCGCTGCCTCACGCGCCTCAGCTATTGCGTGCGAGGCCGAAGATATGGAATCTACCCTGTGGCAAACGGCCGCGAACAGCGAAACGCGAGGCACATATGTGGAATTTCTCGATCGGGCTGTCTTTTCGGCTCCTGATGCGCACCCTCCCCTTCGTGCTGTTTCGAATCGCGGTCTATTTCGGGGCCGCCTTCGCCTATCTCTTCGTCACCGGCACCGGCGCGGGGATCGGCTGGGGCATCGGCGGGCTCGGCGATGACGGCTTTCGCGCCATGTCGACCTTCTGGGGCGGCGCGATCGGGTTCGGGATCGTCGGGCTGGTGATGTACTGGATCCGCGAATACCTGCTCTATATCGTCAAGGCAGGCCATATCGCCGTGCTCGTCAAGCTGATCGACGAAGAGCCCATCCCCGAAGGCCGCTCGCAGATCGGCTATGCCCGCGCCGAGGTCACCAAGCGCTTCGGCGAGGCGAGCATCCTTTTCGCCGTCGATCAGCTCATCAGGGGCGTTCTCAAGGCGATCACGGGACTCATCCGCGGCATCTTCACGGTGCTGCCGATCCCCGGCGCGAAGCAGCTCGTGACCATCCTGCGCGCCTTCCTGCGCGTGGCAGTGGGCTTCATCGACGAGGTCATCCTCGCCTACAACATCCGCACCCAGTCGGATAATCCGTGGCAGTCGGCGCGCACCGCGCTGGTGCTCTACGGGCAGAATTACAAGCCGATGCTGATCAACGCGGCCTGGATCACGGTGTTCGTCTACGGGCTCGCGGCGATCGTGTTCCTGATCGTGCTCGCCCCGGCGGCGGCGATCGCGAACGTCTTCCCCGGCGGCTGGTCGGCGGCGGGGGTGGTGTTCGCGCTGATCCTCGCTTGGTCGGTGAAGGCGGCGTTCCTCGAGCCCTTTGCCGTCGCCTGCCTGATGCAGACCTTCTTCAAGGCCATCGAGGGCCAGACTCCGAATCCGGAATGGGAAAACCGGCTCGAAGGGATGTCGGACAAGTTCCGCGAGCTCAAGGAAAAGGCCGTGGGCAGCGGCGCGCCCGCCGATGTCGACGCGGAGTCGCCGGCCAATCCGGCGCCGCAGAACGCGCCCGCGAATCCCTAGGCACTTGCGCGGGGCGGCGCAGCGCGCTTGAAGGGGCGCCATGCGCCGCCCCGGCCCCGATGACAGCTTCGAGCGCGCCGCCTTCGCGGGCGGCGCGCGCCGCATTGCGGGGATCGACGAGGTCGGGCGCGGGCCGCTCGCCGGGCCGGTGATGGCGGCGGCGGTGATCCTGCGCCCCTGCGCCGTGCCGGAGGGGCTCGCCGATTCGAAGCGGCTGAGCCCGGCGCGCCGCCGCGCCCTCGCCGCGCTGCTGCGCGGCGATTCGGTCTGGGCGCTGGGTGCGGCCGCCCCGGCCGAGATCGACGCGCTCAATATCGAGCGGGCGAGCCATCTCGCCATGCGCCGCGCCGTGGCCGCGCTGCCGCTGCGGCCCGACCATCTGCTGATCGATGGCAACCGGCTGCCGCGCTGGCTGCCCTGTGCGGCGCAATGCATCACCGGCGGGGACGGGCGCGCGCTCTCGATCGCCGCGGCGTCGATTCTCGCGAAGGTGGCGCGCGACGCGCTCATGGCGGATCTCGCCGCCGCCCATCCCGGCTATGGCTGGGCGCGCAATGCAGGCTACCCCACGGCCGAACACCGCCGCGCCCTCCAAGATATGGGGCCGACCCCACATCATAGGCGTTCATTCCGCACCCTGCGCAACATATTGTATCAAGAAAATTGAATAACGCGCTGATTCAAAAAAGAAATTGACGACGATTCGCCTTTCGCGCACGGTGCCTGTCGAGCAGCGAGACGCATCAAGCGCAGGGATCGAGGGGCACAGATGAGCGTGACGACGAAACCGGGGGCCGGGGCCCTGCCGCGCGACAGCATTCTTGGGGGCGACTGCATCGAGGTGATGAACGGGCTGCCCGAAGCCAGCGTCGATCTCGTCTTCGCTGATCCGCCCTACAACCTGCAGCTGCGCGGCGATCTCGACCGCCCGGAGGGCAGCCGCGTCGATGCCGTCAACGATGCCTGGGACAACTTCGCGAGCTTCGAGACCTATGACTCCTTCACCCGCGCCTGGCTTGCGGCGGCGCGGCGCGTGTTGCGGCCGGGGGGCGCGATCTGGGTGATCGGCTCCTATCACAACATCTTCCGCGTGGGCGCCGCGTTACAGGATGCGGGCTACTGGATCCTCAACGACGTGATCTGGCGCAAGTCGAACCCGATGCCCAATTTCCGCGGCAAGCGGCTGACCAACGCGCATGAGACGCTGATCTGGGCGGCGCGCGAGGAAGGCGCGAAATGCACCTTCAATTACGAGGCGCTCAAGGCGCTCAACGAGGGCACGCAGATGCGCTCGGACTGGGTGCTGCCGCTGTGCACTGGCGGCGAGCGGCTCAAGGACGAGGCCGGCGCCAAGGCGCATCCGACCCAAAAACCCGAGGGCCTGCTGCACCGCATCCTGATCGGCACCACCAATCCCGGCGATGTCGTGCTCGACCCGTTCTTCGGCACCGGCACCACCGGCGCGGTCGCCAAGATGCTGGGCCGGCACTTCGTCGGCATCGAGCGCGAGGCGAAATACCGCAAGCTGGCCAAGGCGCGCATTGCCAAGGTCCGCCCCGTGGGCGCCGAGGCTTTGGAGGTGACGGTCTCCAAGCGCGCGGCGCCGCGCATCCCCTTCGGCACCCTCGTCGAGCGCGGGATGCTGCGCCCCGGCGAGGTGCTCGTCTCACCGCGCGGTCAGCCCGCCCGGGTGCGCGCGGACGGCTCGCTGGCCACCGCCGATCACCGCGGCTCCATCCACCAGGTCGGCGCCGCGCTCGAAGGGGCGCCGTCCTGCAACGGCTGGACCTATTGGCAGTTCCGCCGCGACGGCAAGCTCATCCCCATCGACCTGCTGCGTCAGCAGATCCGCGACGAGGTCGCTGACCGCCCAAGCTGAGTTTCCCTCGACAAGCACGCCGAGGCCCGCACCCGCCGCGGGCCCACCTTGCCCCGCCGGTCTCCGGCGGGGTTCTTTTCATTTGGTCTCATTGATGAGCCACCGCGCATAGTCGCCATTGGCCCGCGCCACCGCCACGCCGAGGATGCTCGGCGTCTCGTCGGGGTGATGGCTGCGCACCACGCGCTCGACGGCGTCGAAAAGATCGGCGCGCGTATGCACGAGCAGCGGCACCTCGCGCGCCGCCTCGACGCGGCCCTGCCAGTAATAGCGGCTCTCGACTTCGGCAAGGCGATTGGTGCACGCCGCCAGCCGCGCCTCGATGAGCGCATCGGCGATGCGGTCGGCCACCTCGGCGGAGGGGCAGTTAACGGTGATGTCCATCAGCTCCATCGGTGCCTCCTTCGCGTCGAGCCTAATCCGGCCCGGCCGCGCCGCGCAAACGCCCATCCGCACGGCGTGGCATCAGGTCGAGCAGCCGTGCGGCCTCGACCTGCAGCGCCGCGCGTCCTGCGCCGGCCAGCTCGGCGGCGGCGGGGATCATGGCGGCAAGCGCCGGGTCTTTGAGCGCGTCGGCCAGCGCCGCGCCATCCGCGACCTCGCGCGCCGCGCCGGCGGCGTGAAAGGCGGCGTAGTCCTGCGCGAAATTCGCGATGTTGGGCCCGTGCAGCACCGCGCAGTCGAGCCGCGCGGGCTCGTAGGGGTTGTGGCCGCCGGTTTGCGCGATCGAGCCGCCGATGAAGGCCGCCTCCGCGAGGCGAAACCAGAGGCCGAGCTGGCCCATCTCGCCGATCACAAGCGCATCAAAGGGGGGTTCGGGAAGCGCATTGTCCGGCCCGAGCGGCTTGGAGACGAGACCGGCCGCGTCGAGCGTCGCCGCCACCGAACCGGCGCGGGCCGGGTCGCGCGGCGCGGCCACGAGCAGCGCGCCCGCCCCGGCGAGGCGGCGCTGGGCCTCGGTGATGGCGGGTTCGTCGCCGGGATGGGTCGAGGCCGCCACCCAGATCCGCCGCCCCGCGAGCGCCGCGGCGAGCCGGGCGCGGGCGGCGGGCTGATCTTTGAGCGGCGCGGCCCCGGCCTTGAGCGGGCCCGAGACCGTCACCGCGCGCGCACCGAGCCGGCGGAAGCGATCCGCCGAGGCGGCATCCTGCGCGCCGAGATACGAAAACCGCGCCAGGAGGTCGCCGTAAAGCCCGCCCGCCCACCCCTTGGCGCGCGCCGAAGCGTCGGTGAGCCGTCCATTGACCATCGCGAGCGGCACGCCGCGCCGGTCGGCCGCGAAAACCAGCCCCGGCCACAGATCGCGCTCGGCCCAGACCGCGAGATCCGGACGCCAATGCTCCAGAAACCGCGCGACGAAGGGCGTTGCGTCCAGCGGCGCGTATTGGTGGATCATCCCGGCGGGCAGGTTGGGGGCGAGTGCCTCGGCGGCGCGGCGCGACGAGGAGGTGATCAGGACCGCGAGTGCCGGGTGCTGATCGCGCATGGCCGCGGCGAGCGCGGGCAGGGCGAGCACCTCGCCCACCCCGACCGCGTGCATCCACACGAGCGGACCCTCCGGGCGCGGGGCACTCGCGATGCCCTCCTTTTCGTGCATGCGCCGCGGGTCCTCCTTGCCGCGTGCGCGGCGGCGGCGCAGGTGCCCGCGCGCCAGCGGGGAGGCTCCGGCCATCGCCGTGAGCCAGAGTCGCAGCGCCGCGCCGGGCGGTTCAGCCATCGGTGAAGGTCTTTTGCAGCGGCTGCGCCCAGAAGGCCGGATCGCGGAGCACCTCGACGAAGCGCGCTGCCGCGCGGCCTTCGCCGAAGGCCGTGTGCGGCGCGTGCCTGCGGCCCCACGCATCCGCGAGGAACGCCGCGATCGCGTCGGGGTCGGGCGCGGCGAGATGGTGGACCGAGGGGGCGGCGGCGCGGTTGGTCTGGCGGGTGCCGATATCGAGGCTGGGCACGCCGAGAAACGGCGCCTCGCGCACCCCGGCGGAGGAATTTCCCACCACAAGGGCCGCGTTCTTCATAAGCTCGGAGAAATGCGCGAACCGCATCGAGGGGATGACGCGAAACCGCGCCGCCGGCAACGCCTCGATCTGCGCGATGATCGCATCGGCGCCAGGGTCGTTGTTGGGCAGGATCACCACGAAATCGCGCCCCGAGTCCTGGAGCGCGCCGAAGAGCGCGGCGGCCTGCTCGCCCATGCGTGCAGCTTCGGAGGTGACGGGGTGAAAGATGGCGATGCCGTATTCGGCGAAGGGGATGTCATAGCGCGCGCGCACCGCGTCGAGCGTCACACCCGACGCCGCGCCGTGCTTGTCGAGTTCGGGCGAGCCGATGGAATGCACCGCCGCGCCCGGCTCACCCAGCGCCATCACCCGCGTGCGCGCGCCCTCGGAGCTGACGAAATGCGCATGGGCCAGCTTGGTGTTGCAGTGGCGGAAGATCTCGTCGATCGTGCCCGACACCTCGCCGCCCTCGACATGCGCGCAGCGGATGTAGTTCGTCGCGCACACGAGCGCGCAGGCCAGCGCCTCGACCCGGTCGCCATGCACCACGACGAGGTCGGGGCGTTGCTCGGCGAGGAAATCGGAAAAGCCGAGCACGGTCTTGGCGAGCACCATGTCCTGCGGATCGCCGGGGCGCTGGTTGAGGAACTCGAACACCTCGACGCCGGGGGTTCGGTGCACCTCGATCTTGGTGCGCCCGTAACGCTCCATCATGTGCATGCCTGTCACGAAGACCGATACCCGAAAGCCGTGGTCACGCGCCGCCACGATAAGCGGCTCGAGTTTGCCGAAATCGGCGCGCGTGCCGGTGACGAA
>PUKW01000284.1 GCA_003550665.1 Paracoccaceae bacterium
AATACGGGCTCGTCGCCTATCTGCACACGCAGAACCCGCGCCGCATCTACCGCATGAGCCGGTCGCTCGAATTCGGCATGGTGGCGGTGAACCGCACCAAGATCACCGGCGCGCCGATTCCGTTCGGCGGCATGAAGCAGTCCGGCCTCGGCCGTGAGGGCGCGCGCCAGGGCATGGAGGCGTTCTCGGAAATCAAGTATGTGTGCCGCGACTGGCGCTGACCGCACTTTGTTGAAACCACGTTAAGAACTGCGACCAAAACCCCGCATAATTGGTTTTTTCGCGCTTTGAGCGTCACATGAGGCGTGCTATCGTAGCGCCTGATGTGGCGTCGGCGCGCGGCGTCCAAAGCTCAAGAAAAAAACGAGGGCAGTTCGAGTGACAGCGCAAATCCGGCGACAGTGTTTCGCAGCCTTCGGGCTATTGGCCGCGACCCTCCTTTTCGCGACGGCTCCGATGCAGGCGCAAGCCGCGCCCTACGCCGCGGTGGTAATGGATGCACGGTCGGGGGAAATCCTGCACGCGCGCAATCATGACACCCGGCTGCCCCCCGCATCGCTGACCAAGATGATGACGCTCTACGTCGCCTTCGAGGCGGTCCGGGACGGCGAGATCACGCTCGACACCCGGGTCTCGGTCTCGCGCAACGCCGCAAGCGAGCCTTGCTCCTGCCTCGGGCTGCGCGCCGGCCAGAAGATCCCGCTGCGCTACCTGATCCGCGCTGCCGCTGTGCGCTCGGGCAACGACGCGGCCACCGCCATCGCCGAAGCCATCTCCGGCAGCGAATCCGCCTTCGCCGAGCGAATGACGCGCACCGCCCGCGCCATGGGGATGCGCGATACGACCTTCCGCAACGCGCACGGTCTGACCCACCCGCAGCATCTGTCCACCGCGCGCGACATGACCACTCTTGGCCGCCAGCTCTATTACGATTTTCCGCAATATTACAACATCTTCTCCCGCCGGACGACGCATGCCGGGGTGGCCGATGTCGTCAACACGAACCGGCGCTTCCTCTCCGCCTATAATGGCGCGGACGGGATCAAGACGGGCTATACCCGCGCGGCCGGCTTCAACCTCGTCGGCTCCGCCAAGCGCGGCAACACCCGCATCATCGCGACCCTCTTCGGCGGCAACAGCGTCGCGAGCCGCAACGCTCGCATGACGGAGCTGCTCGACATGGGCTTTTCCCGCGCGCCCGCCCAGGTCGCCACCCGCAAGCCGCCGCCGCCCCAGTACGGCACCCCTGACCGTCCCGAGACCGGCGGGCGCATCGTGCGCGCCAACCGCGCCGTGGAGACGAGCCTGCGCCCGCGCGCCCAGCCGGGACGGGAAGCGCCAGCCGCTCCCGCCGATGGCGCACTCGCCGATCTGCGCGGCAATATCGACGCGCTCATCGAGGAGGCCCGCACCGAACGCAGCGCCGAAGCGCCCGGGGACGATGACGCCCCGGAGATCGCCGCGCCCCCGGTTCGGCCCGACAGCGAAGACACAGCGACCGGACCCGATGCGCAGACCCGCGACGAGGTCGCCGAGGCCGCCGCCGACGCGATCGAGTCGGCCATCGAATCCGCCGACCCCGATGAGATCGACACGGCCGCGGCAGCTGGGGAACCGGGCCCGACCGACAAGGGCGACACGAACGGCGCCGTGCAGGCCGCGACCGAAGCCGCCGCGGAGGAGATGCCCGAGCCCGCGTCCCTGCAGCTGACATCCGCAGCACAGCCGGCGCCGCGCCCCGACGAACCCGTGGAGGCGGCGCTCGCCTCCTATGACAGCGAGGCGATGACCCGCTCGCGCGAGGTCGTGACCCGCACGGAGTCGGGGGACGATTCCGACTGGGCAATCATGGTCGGGCGTTACAATACGCTTTTCGCAGCCGAACGCGCCCTCACGCAGACCGCGCTGGCCGAGGTGTCGGTGCTCGACAAGGCCGAACGCCGGGTCGACCGCAGCGCGGCGGGCTTCGACGCGACCTTCGCGGGCCTGTCACAGGATGCGGCCGATCGGGCCTGCCGACGGCTCCAGGCACGCGATCTCAACTGCACCATGGTCTCCCCCTGAGGCGTGTCGCGCGCGGCTGGGAACCTGTCTCGCGCTCCGTGAGCACGCGACTTCACGAGGTTCGGGAGCAGCGCGTGGATACAGATGAACGGCGGCGCGCTCAGGGCCGCTCTTCATCGTCGCGCGGCATCGGCGCGTCGTCATAATCGGGGTTGAGAATCCGCCGCGCATCACCCTCGGGATCGTCATACTGTCCCTTGCGCAGGGTCCAGTAGAAAGCCACGAGCCCGAGTCCGCCGAGAAACAGCGATACCGGGATCAGGATGACGAGGACGTCCATGGCTGACCCTCCGGGCGGATCACTTCAGTCGAAGCGCGTTGAGTGCCACCGTAATTGATGACAGCGACATCGCCAAGGCCGCCCAGAGCGGCGTGGCGAAGCCGAACAGCGCGATCGGCACGGCGACGATATTATAGACCGTCGAGATCACGAAATTCTCGCGGATCCGGCGCGTCGCGACCCTTGCGGTCCGTAATGCCTGCCCCAGCGGCGTCATGTCCTGCCCCAGTAGCACCACATCCGACGCGACCCGCGCCGCATCGAGCGCAGAGGCCGGCGAGACCGACGCATGCGCCGCCGCCAGCGCGGCGGTATCGTTGAGCCCGTCCCCCACCATCAGGACCTTGCGCCCCTGCGCGGTAAGCTCGGCGACAAGCGCCGCCTTGTCCGCGGGCAGGGTCTCGGCGCGCCAGTCCTCGATACCGAGCCGGTCGGCGAGCGCGGCGACGGCCCCCGGCGCATCCCCCGAGATGAGCCGCACCGACAGACCCTGCCGGCGCAGTGCCGCGATCGCGGCCTCCGCGCCCGGGCGCAGCCGGTCCGTGAAGGTGAGCGCGCACGGCGCTGCCGAACCGATACGCAGATAGGCCGCGGTGAGCGCTTCCGGCTCCGCCCCGACCCACCGTGCGCGCCCGAGCTGCACACGCTGACCGTTCCAGGTCGCCTCGACGCCATAGCCCGGAACTTCCGCGACATTCTCGATCGCGGCGGGCGTCACCGTCAGGCGCGCCGCGAGCGCCCGCGCCAGCGGATGGGAGGAGGCCTGCGCCAGTGCGGCCGCAACGGCCGAGGTGTCCGCATCGAGCGTGTCGAGATTGGTGGGCTCCGGTGTGCCGAGGGTCAAGGTCCCCGTCTTGTCGAACACCACCGTATCGATCTCGGCCATGCGCTCGAGCGCGGTGCCGTTCTTGATCAGCATCCCGCCGCGAAACAGCTTGCCGCTCGCCGCCGTCGCCACAGCCGGCACGGCGAGGCCGAGCGCGCAGGGGCAGGTGATGATGAGAACCGCCGCCGCGATATTCACCGAAAGCCGCACATCGCCGCCCGACACCCACATCCATGCGATGAAGGACATGAGCGCGAGCAGGTGCACCACCGGCGAATAGGCCCGCGCCGCGCGATCGGCGAGCGAGGTGTAGCGCCCGCGCGCGTTCTCGGCGGTCGCGACGAGATCGGCCATCCGGTGCAGCGAACTGTCCTCGCCCGCCGCGGTCACGCGCAAGGTGAGCGGCCCGGTCAGGTTGACCTCACCCGCGCTCAGGGCGGTGCCCGGCCCGGCATGGGCCGGCAGACTCTCGCCCGTCAGCAGCGCGCGATCGAGCTCGCTCGTGCCCTCGGTGACGACCCCGTCGACCGGGATGCGCCCCCCCGGGCGGACCCGCACCAGATCGTCCACCGCGAGATCGGCGACGGGCACCTCGTGCTCGCCATCGGGATCGAGCCGGCTCGCCCGCGGCACCTCGAGCGCCGCGAGCTCCTGCGCGGCCGACCGCGCCGCCGCCCGGGTGCGAAAATCGAGATATCGCCCCGCGAGCAGGAAGAAGACGAGCATCACGGCCGCGTCGAAATAGGCATGCGGGCCGGAATGAAACGTCTCGTAGACCGAGATCCCCGAGGCCAGCACGATTGCCAGCGAGATCGGCACATCCATTCCCAGCCGCCGCCCCTGCAGCGATGCCCAGGCCGAGCGGAAGAAGGGTTGACCGGCGAACACCACCGTGGGCAGGGCGATCGCGCCGGAGATCATGTGAAACATGTCGCGCGTCGCGCCCTCGGCGCCGGACCAGACCCCGACGGAGAGCAGCATGATGTTCATCATCGCGAAGCCAGCCACCCCGAGCCGGATCAGCAGGTCGCGCTCCTGGCGGTCGCCCGCGCCGCGCGACAGGGTGCCCGGGTCGAGCTCATGCGCCTCGAAACCTAGCCGGTCGAGCCGCTCGACGAGCTCGTCGGCGCCCACGCCGGGGGACACGTCGATGCTGGCGCGCTTGAGGGTCAGATTGACGCGCGCCGACTCGACCCCCGGATGATGCCCGAGGTCGCGCTCGATGCTCGCGATGCAGCCGGCGCAGTGGATCCCCGGCAGCGACAGCAGAATGCGCACCGGCGCGGCACTGTCGATTGCTGCGTCCTGCGCGGCGTCGAGCGTTGTGCTCACGGCCTAGTCCCCGACATCGAGCGCGACCTGTCGGCGAAACGCGGTGCCGTCGGCGGCGCGCGCGCGCAGATCGACGCGCCAGTTGCCCGGCGCGATATCGACAGGGGCGACATAGCCGGTCCCGCTCCGGCGCAGATCGGGGCTGACATCGTCGCGCGGATGGGTGGCATGGCCGAGCGTCGCGTCGATTTCGGCGACGTCCGCGGGCGCGCCGTTCTCATCGGTCACGGCAAGGTGAAGCTCGCCATCGCGCAGCGAGGCCGCGACGGACCAGCCGAGCGCTTCCTGCGCCGCGCGATCGACATTGAAGGTCTGGCTGCGCGCATAGCTGTCATTGGTGACCACCCCCGGGAAGGTCCCGATCGCCTGCGAGGCCATGAAGAAATTGACCGCGAAGATCACCCCGAAGAACGCGACGGCGATCCCGAGCACCTTGCGGCCTGTCAGTGGCTTGCCCCTCATTCCCCTCTCCCATTGAATACGGTGTCCACGGAAACGCGCTCGTCCCCGCTTGTCGCGGTCAGAGTGACGTCGATGCGTTCGGCGCGCGCGGCCTGCGAGTCGGCCGGCGCCGTCAGATAGACGCGCTGCGCCTCGAGCCGGTCGGCGGCGACCGTCACGCTGTTGTCCGCAACGCCCTGCACGGCGAGTTCGACATCCTCCGCGCCCTCGACCGCGAGGGTGAAGTCGCGCGGCGCCCCGTGCATGTTGCGCAGGCGCACTTCGTAGACATTGCGGATGTCGCCGTTCGACAGGGTGATATAGGTCGGGTTGCGCTCCGGCGAGACGGCCATGTCGAAATCCGCGCGCACGAACAGCGCCACCAGCAGCCCGACCCCGACCGCGGCCCACAGGCTCGAATAGAGCATGGTGCGGGGGCGGAAGACATGGCTCCAGACCGGTTTTGGCTCCGCCCCGACGCGCTCGCGCCGCTCATCCGACAGCGCCATGTAGCCGATCAGGTCGCGCGGCTTGCCGATGCGATCCATCACGTCGTTGCACGCATCGATGCACAAACCGCAGGTGATGCAGGCGAGCTGCTGGCCGTCGCGGATGTCGATGCCCATGGGGCAGACATTGACGCAGGCGCTGCAATCGATGCAGTCGCCGAGATTCTCCGCGCCGGCACCCTTGCGATGCTTGCCCCGCGGCTCGCCGCGCCAGTCGCGGTAGCCGATGGTGAGCGTATCCTCGTCCATCATCGCCGCCTGGATGCGCGGCCAGGGGCAGGCATAGATGCAGATCTGCTCGCGGAAGAACCCGCCGAAGAAGAAGGTCGTCGCGGTCAGGATCGCGATGGTGATGTACGCGGCGGGATGCGCCTCGAAGGCGACGAGATCGCGCGCCAGCGTCGGCGCATCGGTGAAATAGAACACCCAGGCCCCGCCCGTCGCCAGCGCGATGATGAGCCACGTCGTCCATTTGAGCCCGTAGAGCCGCAGCTTGCGAAGGCTCCATGGCTGGCGCCAGAGCTTGACGCGGGCGTTGCGGTCGCCCTCGATCCAGCGCTCGACGGTGATGAACAGATCGGTCCAGACCGTCTGCGGACAGGCATAGCCGCACCAGACCCGGCCGAGCGCCGAGGTGAACAGGAACAGCCCGAGCCCGGCCATGATCAGGAGCCCCGCGACGAAATAGAATTCGTGCGGCCATATCTCGACGCCGAAGAAGAAGAACCGCCGGTTGGCGATATCGACGAGCACCGCCTGATCCGGCAGATGCGGCCCCCGGTCCCAGCGCAGCCAGGGCGTGATGTAATAGATGCCCAGAAGCACCCCCATCAGCCACCATTTCATGCGCCGGAAACTGCCCTGCACGCGGCGCGGGAAGACCGGCTCGCGCGCCGCGTAGAGGGATCCGGGGGTATTGTCTGTGTCGCTCATCTCGGGCTCCGGGTGGCTGCGGCGCACCCGCACTGTGTCGTTGCGCGGGCCCGCCTCCCTGCAGGTGAGCACCGGCCACGCCATCGTCCAGCCGTCATCGCGCGGGCAGGATGACGCAGCCGCGCGCTACTGCCCGCCGCCAAGCTGGTGCACATAGGCGGCGACCGCGCGGATATCCGCGTCGCGAAGCCGGTCGGCGAAGCCCGGCATCACGCCGTAGCGGCTGTAGTAGATCGTTTCGCGCAGGGTGTCCTCGTCGCCGCCATAGAGCCAGATCGCGTCATTCAGCGCCGGCGCACCGACATCGGTGTTGCCGCCGCCCTCGTCGCCGTGGCAGCTCGCGCACTGGCTGGCATAGATCTCGGCCCCGGCCTCGGCCAGATCGGCGTCATGCGACTGTCCCGACATGTCGCGCACATACTGCACCACCTGGTCGATCTCCGCGTCATCGAGGATGCCGTCGGTGCCGTAGGCGGGCATCTGCGAGTCGCGCGCGTCGTCGTGATCCTCGTTGCGGATGCCGTAGCGCACGGTGTGATG
>PUKW01000345.1 GCA_003550665.1 Paracoccaceae bacterium
AAGCCCAGGCGGCCTATCTGCTCGGCGAAAGTCCCGAGACCCGCTTCGAACAGCGCAAGACCGGGCTGGTCAAAGCTGTATCGGGTGTGGTGCGCCGCTGGCGGCAGGGTTGAGCCAAGCTCAAAGGTTGATCAGCTCCTTGTGGTGGCGCCGGAGCAGGATCAGCCCCAGCATCAGCGTCACGAGCGCGATCACCATCACGTAGAGCCCCGAGACATAGGGCGCGTCATACATTGGGTAGAAGCCGCTGCGCATGTGCCCGGTCAGGTGCAGCAGCGGATTGTACCACAGTATCTGTTGTGCGAGCTGCGGCAGGTCTTCATAGATGTAGAAGATCCCCGACATCAGGAACAACGGCCGCGTCGCGATCGACCAGGCGGTATTCCAGATCGGGAAATACATCGTCATAAAGCAGTTGAGCGCGCCGATGCCCAGCCCCAGCACCGCCGCCATTGCCATCGCCTGGATCACCGGGATCATGTCTATGACGGTGCGCGTCTCGGTGAACCAGAGGATCCCGGCCAGCAGCAGGTAGATGATCAGGATGCCGGTCATCGCGTTGAGCACGAACCGCGCGATGATCGCGTCGATCCAGGTCACCCGTGGATAGAACAGCAGCGACTTGGAAAACCGCAGCGCGCTGTTGACTGTGCGCTCGATACCAAGGGCAAAATTGTAGACCAGATAGCCGGTTGCGTAGAACAGCAGGAAGCTCGTGCCCAGCGACGGCGAGCGCAAGAGCAGCCCAAAACCGATCGAGAGCACCATGATCATCCCGAGCGGCTCGACGATGGCCCAGATGTAGCCGCCCGGTGTCTTGCCGTAGCGCGTCGACATCTCGCGCAGCACCAGCGCACTGATCGTGCGCAGTGTGGCAAAGCGGCGCCCATGCATCGCGGTGCGCGGCGGCAGTGGCGGGGTGTCGGATGTCTCGGACAGGGTGGGGCGTTCCTTGCGCTGGTGTTCGCGCCTTCAATTATGTAGGACTCTCGCGTCAGGATCAAACCGACCCATGTCAGGACGCGGATTTGGATCGCACACAAGACTCCGCAGGCACCGCGCGCCGGACCGACAGCGACACGGAGACACGCGAGAGCGGTGATTCCGCGCAAGGCAAGACCACCCGCAGACGTCGTACGAAGGCGCAAGACGGCGCCGGCGGCGATGCGGACAAGGGCGCCCCCCCCACCGTCGAGGTCAGACCCGTTGCCAGCCCGGCCCGGATGCAGCGGCGGCACTGGGGGCTGATCCTGAGCTTCGTCTTGGTGGTAGTCGCACCGTTCGCGGCGACGGTGGTCTATCTATGGTCCTTCGCGGAGGACCAGTATGCCTCCACCACCGGCTTCACCGTGCGCCAAGAGGAAACCGAGTCCGCAAGCGACCTGCTTGGCGGGCTGGCCGATTTCATGGGTGGTGGCGGCGGCTCGACCGATACCGACGTGCTCTATGAGTTCATCCAGAGCCAGGAGATCGTCGAGCGGGTAAACGCCGAGGTCGATCTGGCAGCACATTACGGTCAGAACTGGCCGCGCGATCCGGCCTTCGCGATCTGGCCCGATGCCGCCATCGAGGATCTCGTATGGTACTGGCGGCGCATGGTGCGCATCTCGTATGATCGCAACTCCGGGCTCATCGATGTGCAGGTGCGCGCTTTCGACCCGGAGACCTCGCAACGCATCGCACGCCTGGTGGTCGATGAGAGCCAGGAGATGATCAACAACCTCAACGAGGCAGCGCGCGAGGAAAGCATGGCTCAGGCCGAACGCGATCTTTCCGAGTCCCAAGATCGGCTACGCGGCACACGCCAGGAGCTCACCGAGTTTCGCGTGCGCACCCAGATTATAGATCCCGAGGCCGACATGCAGGCGCGTATGGGCGTGCTCGACAACCTGCAGCAGCAGCTCGCCGAGGCGCTCATCGATTACGATCTGCTGCTGCAGAGCACCGACGAGGACGACCCGCGCAGCCGCCAGGCGCGCCGGCGCATCGAGGTGATCCGTGAACGTAGCCGCCAGGAGCGCGAAAATTTCGTCGCCGGCGACGTCACTGTCGCCGGCACCGACTATCCCACGCTTCTGTCCGATTACGAGAGCCTGCGCACCGACCGCGAATTCGCCGAGGAGGCCTATCGCGCCGCGCTCACCGCACTCGACTCGGCGCGCTCCAATGCCGAGCGCCAGAGCCGTTACCTTGCCACCCATATCCGTCCCACCCTCGCCCAGAGTGCCGGCTATCCGCAGCGGCCCATGCTCACCGGGCTCGCGGCGCTGTTTCTGCTGATGGTCTGGTCGATCGGGGCGCTGGTGTATTATTCTCTGCGTGACCGCGAGTGACCCGGACGCGATGATCCGCTTCGAAAGCCTGAGCAAGTCCTTCCGCGTGCGCGGCATGCGCCACACGGTGATCGACGATCTGTCGCTGACGCTGCCCACGGGCACGTCTCTCGCGCTCCTGGGGCGTAATGGGGCGGGCAAGTCCACGCTGCTGCAGCTCGTCGCCGGCACGCTGCGCCCCGATACCGGGCGCATCGTATCGGACGGGACGATCTCCTGGCCGGTGGGCTATTCGGGCAGCTTCCACCGCGAGATGACCGGCGCGCAGAACGTGCTGTTTCTCGCCCGTGCCTACGGGGTGGACACCGACGCGCTGGTGGCCTTCGTCGAGGATTTCGCCGAGCTCGGCGATCATTTTCACATGCCGCTGCGCAGCTATTCCTCGGGGATGAAGTCGCGGCTGGCCTTCGGCATCTCGATGGGCATTCCTTTTGACACCTATCTTGTGGACGAGGCCACCGCGACGGGGGATGCGCGCTTCAAGAAGAAGAGCCGCGCCGTCTTCGCCGAACGCATGCGCAAGAGCAGCGCCGTCCTCGTCTCGCACCGGATGTCCGAGGTACGCCAGTACTGCGATGCGGGGATCCTGCTGCACGAGGGCAAGCTGCGCTACTACGACGACCTCGACGAGGCGATCGAGCATCACGAGGCGCTGATGGCATGAGCGCCGCGCAGGCCGGCGATTTGGCGCCGGTGCGCTTGAGCAATCGTGCCGCGTCTGTCACAGCAGATGCGCCGGGTCGGCCGGCACGTAACCGTTTCGCAATCGGAGCCGCGTCCTTGCTGACAGACTTGCTGAAGCGCGGTCCCGGGCCGCAACAGCGGCGTTTCGTGATCATGGGGCTGCCGCGCAGCGGCACGACCTATCTGATGACCCTCCTGAATGCACACCCTCAGGTTTACTGCAGCGGCGAGCAGTTCAACCCTCACGCCATCGTCGAGGTGAACGGCAAGGACAACGCCCTCGACGCGGTCTGGGCCCGCGACGCCGATCCTGTTGGCTTCATGGATACCTTCTTCGTGCGTCATGCCGTGCACGACGTGCAGCAGGTCGGCTTCAAGTTCATGATCGGGCACAATATCCGGGTGCTGCAACGACTTGCGGAGGATACGGATCTTTCGCTCATCTACGTCCACCGCGAAAGCAAGCTCGCCCAGGTCTCATCCTGGATCAAGGCGGCGAAGACGAAACGCTGGGCGCAGTCGCAGGCCGACGAGCACGTCGCGCGCAAGATCGATGCCAGGCCGCGCCAGATCAGCCAGCACTGGCACGAATACGCGACCTTCGATCACCTCTTCGCGCCCTGGTTCGCCGGGCTGGCGCATCACAAGCTGCAGCTCGAATACCGCGAGATGTTCGCCCCCGGCTTCGTAGCGCGCATCTGCGATTTCCTCGGCATCGCGCCCGATCCGGAGATGCAGAGCCCGCTCGTCAAGCAGAGCAGCAACAGTATCCTCGACCGGTTCGAGAACCCGGAGAAGATCGAGCGGTATTTCCGCGATCTGGGGTTCGGGCACTGGCTCGAGGACGAGCTTTGAGTCCGATGGCGCGCACATGAAGGTTCTCTTCTACAACTGGGTCGATTACCTCGACGACGAGGGTCGCGGCGGCGGCGTGTCGCTCTATCAGCGCAACCTGATGGCCGCGCTCGACACCGAGGGCGATATCGAGACGGCTTTCCTGTCCGCGGGGCTCTCCCATGACCTCATCGCGCGCGCGCCCCGCTGGGAGCGGGTGCGCCACGGCCCCGACACCGACCGCGCGCGCCGCTTCGAGATCGTCAATTCGGGCGCCCTCTCGCCGTCGCATCACTCCTTCGGCAACGCTGCCCAGATCTCGCATCCGGCCACGGCGGCGGCGTTCTTCGACTTCGTCGCGCGCACCGGCCCCTATGACGTGATCCATTTCAACAATCTCGAAGGGCTGCCCGCCGAGGTGCTCACGCTCAAGGCGCGCTTTCCCGGCACCCGCGTGATCCTCGCGCTGCACAACTACTACCCGCTCTGCCCGCAGGTGAATCTCTGGCACCAGGAGCGCGAGAACTGCATCGATTACGACGCGGGGCGCAAATGCGCGCACTGCCTGCTCTTCAAGCCCGATGAGCGCCTGGTGCGGATCACCAATGCGCTGGCCTTCAATCTCAAGAAGCGCGGAATCCGCCCGGGCACGCGCGTCTTCGACGGGCTGTTTCGCCCCGCGCTCGGTATCGGGGTGCGCGCCGGGCGGTTTGCAGCGCGGCTGCGCCGGCGGCTGAAGGGGGCGCCGGCCCCGGCCGCCACCCAGCCGCTGCCCGACGGCATCCCCTTCGCCGAGCGCCGCGCCGGGATGGTGCGGCTGATCAACACCCATTGCGACCGGGTGCTGTGCGTCTCCGGGCAGGTGGGCGCCGTCGCGGCGCGCCACGGCATCGAGCCCGAGCTGCTCGAGACCTCGTATATCGGCACGGCCCAGGCGGAGAAATTCGCCACCACCGCGCCGCGCGCCGCGATGACCGGGGCGGATGACACGCTCACGCTCGGCTATCTGGGCTATATGCGCCGTGACAAGGGGTTCTATTTCCTCATGGACGCGCTCGAGGTGCTGCCCGTCGCGACGGCCGCGCGCATCCGGCTCGTCGTCGCCGCCGGGGCGCGCGATCAGGCCACGATGGACCGGCTCGCCGCCCTCGGCACCCGGCTTGCGGAGCTGCGCCATGTCGATGGCTACAGCCATGACGGGCTCGACGATCTGCTCGCAGATGTCGATGTCGGCGTGGTGCCGGTGCTGTGGGAGGACAACCTGCCGCAGGTCGCCATCGAGATGCATGCGCGCCACATCCCGCTTCTGACCAGCGATCTGGGCGGCGCGCAGGAGCTCGGCAACTGCCCCGCGATGGTGTTTCGCGCCGGTGACGCGGTGGATTTCCACGCCCGCATCGAGGCAATCCTCGCCGGCCGGATCACCCAGGCGCAGTACTGGCGCGCGGCGATGGCGCCGACTTCGATGGCCGATCATCTCGCACGGCTGCGCGCAGTCTACGCCGCGCCGGCAGAAGCGTCAGCGCCTTCAGGATCTGGTGAAACAGCCGGTCGTTACGGCTCTGGCGCGGAAATTTCTGCATGAAGTGCAGAAAGAAGAACAGGAAGGCCGTCTCATCACCCGGATCGCCCTGCGCGCGTGCGAAATGCGCCGCGTAGAACGCCCGTAGCGCGGGAAGACCGCGATAGGACTGCATCATCCCCGCGACGTAGGCTGCATCGTAGCCATAGGGAAAGAAGCCGGCGAGATCCCAATCGATGACATGCCCGTCGGCCGCGAAGTTTTGCTTGTTGAGGTCGCCGTGGCACAGCACCACCGGGAGTGAGCGGATCTCCTGCTCGCACCGTTTCAGCGCGTCGAGTATTTCCTCGGACTGTTCCGGATAATCGCGCCGGATGCGGTCGCGCAGCCGCCCGGCGAATTTGCGGAAATGAAAGCGCCCGAAGTCGCGCATCGGCGGCGGGATCTCGAGCCCCGTGAGATCGCCCTGCGCGAGCATGCGTATCGTGTGCGCAATATACGCCAGACTCACTTTGGACCGATCGGCCGTCGGCACGGCATCGAAGCACATGATCGTCAGCCGATCGCTGCGATCCATAGCTTCGATCCGCGGCGCGCGCACCCCGTCGATGCGGGGCAGCACCGTGTCGTGAATGAAGGGCAGAAGGGTGATGCTGGACGAGTCCGAGCGATAGGTTTTCTCGAAGCTGGTCCCGTCCGGCCCCTCCAGGATGCGATAGACATTGAGCGAATCCGACCCCACCCCCTCGCCATGAAAGCGCCGCCGCCAGGAGGCGTCCGGAAGGACGATCCCGGCATCGTAGCGTCGCAGGCAGGCTTCGTAGAGCGCGTGATCCTCGGTCAGCGACAGCAGGCTGGTGACGATCTTGAGATCGTGGAAATTTCCGATCCGGCCACGGCTGTCGACCCAGAGCGCGCGCGCGATGCGCCAGTTACCGGTGCGCAGCGCGCGCCAGCGGATCAGCGACCAGGACAGCCGGTTTCTCCCCGCAACCCGATGCGGCAGGGCCGGTGGCGTCTGCGCGATCCGTCCGCACAGTTTGCGCAGATTGTTCGGATCGATCATTCTGGGCTCGAGGCGGCGCAATATCTGCCGCAAAACAGAGGAGTCAGAGGAGGTGCTGATGTGCAATATCCCGTGTCAGTCCTGAGGCGGAACGTCGTGATCCGGTAGCAATCATGGCCGGGGACTTTTACTAATCCGTCATGTTCCGGCGCGCAAGCGCGCTATCCCGGCTCTCTCCGGCCTGTCGCGCATCGCCTCCATCAGCCGCGCCTTGCGCAACCGGCGCGGGCGCTCCTGCATGACGTGCAAAGAAGAACGGGAGGCCGTCTCGTCGCCCGGATCGCCGCACCCGAAATGCGGTGAGGCGGGTGGGTTGTCAGCGACGCTCGCAATGCGCGGCGGTCATCGCATCCGCAGATAAACCAACAGCCGCGACACCGTTCGGCGCGGGAGCTTTTGATACAGTTTCGGCCAT
>PUKW01000316.1 GCA_003550665.1 Paracoccaceae bacterium
AATCCTTGTTGCAGCTCGACTGGTCGATGGCGCGCTTGCGCCCGAGCTCGGTCTCGCGCGGCACGATGGAGACGCAGTTGGACTGCACGCCGCAATCGCCGCAGCCCTCGCAGACCGCGTCGTTGATGAAGACGCGCCGGTCCGGGTCCGGAAAGGCGCCGCGCTTGCGCCGGCGGCGCTTTTCGGCCGCGCAGGTCTGCGAATAGATGATCGCCGTGACGCCGGGCGTGGCGGCGAGGCGCTCCTGCACCGCCATGAGATCGTCGCGCTCATGCTGCTCGACGTCGCGCGGGAAGGCCTTCAGGTCGATCTCTTCCTTGGCGTCGTAGACATGCGCGACATGCGCCACCCCCATCGCGCGCAGCTCGGCGGCGATCTGTTGGGGGGTGAGCCCGCCCTCGTTCTTCTGCCCGCCGGTCATGGCCACGGCGTCGTTGTAGAGGATCTTGAAGGTGATGTTGACGCCGGCGGCGAGACAGGCGCGGATCGCCTGCACGCCGGAATGGTTGTAGGTGCCGTCGCCCATGTTCTGGAAGATGTGCGGGCGCGTCGAGAACGGCGCCTCGCCGATCCAGTTGGCGCCCTCGCCGCCCATATGGGTAAAGCCCGTGGTCTCGCGGTCCATCCACTGCACCATGTAGTGACAGCCGATCCCCGCATAGCCGCGCGCGCCCTCGGGCAGCTTGGTGGAGGTGTTGTGCGGGCAGCCCGAGCAGAAATAGGGCAGCCGCGCGGCGAGATCCTCGGCGTTGTCGGCGCGGCGCGCCTCGGCAAGCTTCGTCATCCCGGCCTTGACCGCCTCCGTGCCGCGCCCCTCCTCGATCAGGATGGCGCCCAGCTTCTCGGCGATCAGGATCGGGTCGAGCGCGTAGCGGGTGGGAAACAGCTCCTCGCCGAAGCCGCCCTTCTTCCAGCCATAGACCCGCCGTCCGCGCCGGTCGTCGAAGATCGCCTCCTTGACCTGCACCTCGATGAGCTTGCGCTTTTCCTCCACCACCACGATCAGCTCGAGCCCCTCGGCCCAGTCATGGAACCCCTGCATGTCAAGCGGCCAGGTCTGACCGACCTTGTAGGTAGTGATGCCGAGCCGCTCGGCCTCGGCGGCGTCGATGCCCAGAAGCCCGAGCGCATGGGTCAGATCGAGCCAGTTCTTGCCCGCCGCGACGAAGCCGATCTTGGCGCCGGGCTTGCCCCAGACGCGCCGGTCCATCCCGTTGGCGCGCGAGAACGCCTCGGCGGCGAAACGCTTGTGGTCGATCATGCGCGCTTCCTGCGCGACCGGCGTGTCGCCGAGCCGGATATTGAGCCCGCCATCGGGCATCGCGAAATCGGGGCGCAGGAACGACATCCGGTGCGGATCGCCATCGACGACGGCGGTGGCCTCGACGGTGTCCTTCATCGTCTTGAGCCCGACCCAGACCCCCGCGAAGCGCGACAGCGCATAGCCGTAAGCGCCAAAATCGAGCAACTCCTGCACCCCGGCGGGCGAGACCACGGGGATGTAGTTGTCAACCATCGCCCAGTCGGACTGGTGCAGCACCGTGGAAGATTCGCCGGTGTGATCGTCGCCCATCGCCATGACCACGCCGCCATGCGGCGACGTGCCCGCCATGTTGGCATGGCGCATCACGTCGGAGGAGCGGTCAACGCCGGGGCCCTTGCCGTACCAAAGCCCGAACACCCCGTCATGGCGCCCCTCGCCGCGCAGCTCGGCCTGCTGCGCCCCCCAAAGCGCCGTGGCGGCGAGATCCTCGTTGAGACCCTCCTGAAAGAACACCCCCGCCGCGTCGAGATGCTTTCGCGCGCGGTTCATCTGCAGATCCACCGCGCCGAGCGGCGAGCCGCGATAGCCGGTGACATAGCCGGCCGTAGCCAGCCCCGCGGCGCGGTCGCGCGCCGCCTGCATCAGCACCAGCCGCACCAGCGCCTGTGTCCCGTTGAGCAGAACGGGCGATTTTTCGAGATCGAACCGGTCGGAAAGGCTTACATCCTGCCGCGTCATCGCTTACCTCCCCGCAAGTGTGCCGCGCCGCCGAGTTTAGGTCACGCCCTCTGACCTACAAAGCGGTTTCTCGCATCGCATCGCTTTTGTGAACGCGGGCCACGCTGTAGAAGCATTGCGTCGCGCGGCTGGCCGCTGTCGCAAAGTGAGGTCCGCCATGGACTGGGACAAGCTCAGAATCTTTCACGCGGTCGCGGATGCGGGCAGCCTTACCCATGCGGGCGAGACGCTGCACCTGTCGCAATCGGCCGTCAGCCGCCAGATCCGCGCGCTCGAGGAGAGCCTGAACGCCACGTTGTTTCACCGCCATGCGCGCGGGCTGATCCTGACCGAGCAGGGCGAGCTTCTGTTCGATGCGACGCGCGCGATGTCGAAGCGGCTCGACGCGGCCTCCGCGCGCATCCGCGACAGCGACGAGGAGGCCTTCGGAGACCTGCGTGTCACGACGACGACGGGGTTCGGCACGCTGTGGCTCGCGCCGCGACTGTCGGCGCTCTATGCGAAATACCCCGATCTGCGTATCGACCTGATGCTCGAGGAGCGCGTGCTCGACCTGCCAATGCGCGAGGCCGATGTCGCGATCCGCATGAAGGAACCGAGCCAGGCCGACCTGATCCGCAAGAAGCTGATGACGGTGCGCATGTGCCTGTTCGCGTCGCCGCGCTACCTGGCGTCGCAGGGCACGCCGGAGGTCCTCGACGATCTCGCCGGGCATCGCCTGATCTGCCAGAACATCGATTCGGCGCAGGTCTCCGCCGGGGTCACGCTGGTGCAGCAGCTGCTGATGCAGGATATTCGCTCGACACTGACGGTGAACAATTATTTCGGCGTCCTGCAGGCCGTGCTCAGCGATCTCGGTATCGGGGTGCTGCCCAACTACCTGACCGAGGATTTTCCGGACCTCGTGCGCGTGCTGCCCGATACCGAGAGCGCCGAGGTGCCCGTCTACCTGGCCTATCCCGAAGAGCTGCGCCACTCCCGGCGCATCGCGGCCTTCCGCGATTTCGTCCTCGAGGAAATCTTCGCCTATCGCCGCCGCCTTGCCGAAACCCAGCGCAGCTGAGCCATGCCGCAGCTGCATGGCGGGGTTGTATGGATTGCACACTTGTTCGGCTTGCCCCGGCGCCGAACGACTCCTAGATGGGGCGTCTAAGGCAAGAGCAGTGATGCGATTGTCTTTTACCTCCCTGTTGGACTTTGGCCGAGCCTCGTGCTCGGCCTCTTTTTTTGGAGCGCCGTTTCCGCCCGGAATTTGCGCGGCGCGCCACGGCGATGCCGCGCCATGCAGCAGCAGCGAAACGCCCGCGCCGCACCCCCTTCCCCCCGCTGCGCGCATTGCGTATCACCCCGCCAGCCGCCGCGCAGGGAGCCCCGCATGCCCGATCCCGCCATCAGCCCCGAGCTCATCGCCGCGCACGGGCTCACCGAGGACGAGTATGCCCGCCTCGAGGGCATCATCGGACGCGCCCCGAGCTTCACCGAGCTCGGGATATTCTCGGCGATGTGGAACGAGCATTGCTCCTACAAATCCTCGAAGAAATGGCTGCGCACCCTGCCCACCGAGGGGCCGCAGGTGATCTGCGGCCCGGGCGAGAACGCCGGCGTGGTCGATATCGGCGACGGGCTCGCCGTCGTCTTCAAGATGGAGAGCCACAACCACCCCTCCTATATCGAGCCCTACCAGGGCGCCGCGACGGGGATGGGCGGCATCCTGCGCGACGTGTTCACCATGGGCGCGCGCCCGGTGGCCGCGCTCGACAGCCTGAGCTTCGGATCGCTCGATCATCCGCGCACGCGCCAGCTCGTGCATGGCGTCGTCGAGGGGATCGGCGGCTATGGCAACGCCTTCGGGGTGCCCACGATCGGCGGCGAGCTGCGCTTCGATGCGGCCTATGACGGCAACTGTCTCGTCAACGCCTTCGCAGCCGGGATCGTGGCCGCGGACGGCGTGTTCTACTCGGCCGCGTACGGGGTGGGCATGCCGGTGGTCTATCTCGGGGCCAAGACCGGGCGCGACGGCGTCGGCGGCGCGACCATGGCATCGGCGGAGTTCGACGCCGATATCGACGAGAAGCGCCCCACCGTTCAGGTCGGCGACCCGTTCACCGAGAAGCGCCTGCTCGAGGCCTGTCTCGAGCTGATGGCCTCGGGCGCGGTGATCTCGATCCAGGACATGGGCGCGGCGGGGCTTACCTGCTCGGCGGTGGAGATGGGCGACAAGGGCGGGCTCGGCATCCGGCTCGACCTCGACCGGGTGCCGTGCCGCGAGCCGGGCATGACCGCCTACGAGATGATGCTGTCGGAAAGCCAGGAGCGCATGCTCATGGTGCTGCATCCCGAAAAGGAGGACACCGCGCGCGCGATCTTCGAGAAATGGGATCTCGACTTCGCCATCATCGGCGAGACCATCGCCGAGGATCGCTTTGTCGTCATGCACGACAACGCGACGCACGCCGACATTCCGCTGCGCGCGCTGTCGGGCAACGCCCCCGAATACGACCGCCCCTGGGCGCCGACAGCGCCGCCCGCGCCGCTCGGCGCACTGCCCGACATCGACCCCGTGGAGGCGCTGCGCGCGCTGCTCGAAAGCCCGAATCATGCCCACAAGGGCTGGGTCTGGGAGCAGTATGATCACACCGTGCTCGCCGACACGATCCGCCCGCCGGGACACGGGGCCGGCGTCGTGCGGGTGCACGGCACCGACAAGGCGCTGGCCTTCACCGCCGATGTCACGCCGCGCTATGTCGCCGCCGACCCGGTCGAGGGCGGCAAGCAGGCCGTCGCCGAAGCTTACCGCAATCTCACGGCGGTGGGCGCGCGCCCGCTCGCGGCGACCGACAATCTCAATTTCGGCAACCCGGAGAAACCTGCCATCATGGGCCAGCTCGTCGGCGCGGTGCAGGGCATCGGCGAAGCCTGCGCCGCGCTCGACATGCCGATCGTGTCGGGCAATGTCAGTCTTTACAACGAAACCGACGGGCGCGCGATCCTGCCCACCCCCACGATCGGCGCGGTGGGGCTGCTGGAGCGGGCCGGGGAGATGATCGGCGCGATCCCGCAGGCGGGCGACGCGGCGCTCGTGATCGGGACCACGGCGGGGCATCTCGGGCAATCGGCGCTCATGGTGGAGCTGTGGGGCCGCGCGGAGGGGCCGCCGCCGCCCGTCGATCTCGACGCCGAGCGCCGGCACGGACAATTCCTGCGCGCGAATCGCGATCTGATCCGCGCGGCGACGGATCTGTCCGATGGCGGGCTCGCGCTCGCGGCGTTCGAGATGGCCGAAGCGGCGGGCATCGGCGTCGCGCTCGAGGCGCGCGGGGTGGCGGCGCTGTTCGGCGAGGACCAGGCGCGCTATCTCGTGGCCTGCGACGACGCCGGGGCAGAGGCGCTTCTGGCGGCGGCCGCGCAGGCCGGGGTGCCGGTGACGCGGGCGGGGCGCTTTGGCGGCGACTCCGTGATCCTCGGCGGCTCGCGCGCGCCGCGCGCCGAGCTCGCGCAACGCTATCGCGGCGCCCTTGCGGCCGCGATAGCGACGCCTTCGGGCGCGCATGGTCTTGCCAGAGAAACGCTGCGCGATTAACTGTCTGACGACATCAAGGGGAGCGTGCCGGATGCCCATTGCGGCTCAGGAAATCGAGGATCTGCTGCGCGAGGCCTTCCCGCAGGCGCAGATTACCATCACCGACCTCGCCGGCGACGGCAATCACTACGCCGCCGAGGTCATCGACGAGAGCTTCCGCGGCAAGAATCGCGTCCAGCAGCAGCGCGATGTCTACGCCGCGCTCAAGGGCAAGATGGAAGGCAGTCACGGCGAGCTGCACGCGCTCGCCCTCACCACGAAGGCACCGGAGTGACCACATGGCCGACGCGCAGGACCAGATCCGTCAAACCGTCGAAAACAACGACGTCGTCCTCTACATGAAGGGGACCAAGACGATGCCGCAATGCGGCTTCTCGAGCCGCGTCGCGGGGGTGCTCAACTTCATGGGCGTCGAATACAGCGACGTCAACGTGCTCGACGACGAAGACATCCGGCAGGGAATCAAGGACTTTTCCGACTGGCCGACTATTCCGCAACTCTATGTGAAGGGCGAGTTTGTGGGCGGTTGCGACATCATCACCGAGATGACTCTGTCCGGCGAGCTCGATCAGCTTCTCGAGACCAAGGCCGTGACCTTCGACAAGGCCGCCGCCGAAAAGATCCGCGAAGCCAACGCCTGATCAGCATCGCGGCGTTGTGTCCAATGGGTACGCAGCCGCGGCCGGTGCGACGCAACGTCACTACGCTGCAGCGCAGCTTTTTTGCGACCCCCCTTTTCGCACCCGCAGCATAGTGCTATATTGCAAATTGTGGGTCGACGGCCCACGTTCGGGAAACCTCATCCTCCTCCCGGGGTTTTCCGGAGCCAGGCGGCGACACGTATTCTCCTCCCACGTGTCGCCGCCCCCCCGGACCACCACCGGGCCTCGCGGTCCGGAGATGGTCTCGAGCCGTCCGATTGCATCGGCGGTCGTGCCGGATTAACACCAAATGCCGGTGATTATCAAGACACTCTTCGCGGCGCAACTTTGCGTCCCGGAATCATGACAGCGCCCCGGCGCTGCCCGGCTTGCCGGGCGTCGCCCGGCTCGCTACCTGTCGGCGGGGGCGTCACGGACAGGCGCACCGGGACACGGCAAACCGAGGCATCGACATGAGCAGCGAGCAGGGCCATCCTCTGGCACATCTGGGGCGCATCATCCCCGTCGCGAGCGGCAAGGGCGGCGTGGGCAAGAGCACGGTAAGCGTCAATCTCGCCATTGCGCTGGCCGATCGCGGTCACCGCGTCGGGATCGTCGACGCCGATCT
>PUKW01000147.1 GCA_003550665.1 Paracoccaceae bacterium
ATGCTGACCCGCGACGAGGCGGTCGTGGATGTCGAGTTCGAGGTGGTGTGGAACGTGGCGAACCCGCCCAATTTCCTGTTCAACCTCGCCGATCCGACGAACACGGTGCGCGCGGTGTCGGAATCCGCGATGCGCGACATCATCGCGCGCTCGGAGCTCTCGCCGATCCTCAACCGCGATCGCGGCGCCATCGCGGCGGATCTGCGCCAGGCGGTACAGGGCACGCTCGACAGCTACGAGTCGGGTGTCAACATCATCCGGATCAACTTCGACCGCGCCGACCCGCCCCAGGAGGTGATCGACAGCTTCCGCGAAGTGCAGGCGGCGCGCCAGGAGCGTGACCGGCTGGAGCGGCAGGCCGACGCCTACGCCAACCGCGTCCTCGCCGGCGCGCGCGGTGATGCAGCAGAGGTGCGCGAGGCCGCCGAGGGCTACCGCGCGCGGGTCGTCAACGTCGCCGAGGGCGAGGCCAGCCGCTTCGTCGCGGTCTACGACGAATACGTCAACGCGCCCGAGGTCACCCGCCGACGGATGTATCTCGAGACCATGGAGAACGTGCTCGGCGACATGGACAAGGTCCTGCTCGACGGCGTTTCCGGCGGCGAGGCCGGGGGCTCCGGCGTGGTGCCCTACCTGCCGCTCAACGAGCTGCAGCGCACCCGCAGTTCGCGCGATGACAACGACAATGACGAGGACTACTCCGAGGAAGAGGCCCGCGAGGTGCGTGAACGCACCACCCAGGCCGTCGGAGCGAGCGGTGCCGGCACCGGCACGACCACCAGCTTCACGGGAGGCAACTGATGCGTGTTTCGATGTTTCTCCTGCCGGTGCTCGTGATCCTCGGGGCGCTGGGCCTGGCGTCGGTCTATGTGGTCGATGAGCGCCAGAACGTCCTGGTGCTGCAGTTCGGCCAGGTCAAGCAGATGCGCGAGGAGCCGGGGCTGCACTTCAAGCTGCCGATCGTGCAGGAGGTGGTGCGCTATGACAGCCGCATCCTCGGCCTGCAGTCGGAGCCGCTCGAGGTCACGCCGCTCGACGATCGCCGTCTGATCGTGGACGCCTTCGCGCGCTGGCGCATCGTGGACACGGTGCGGTTTCGCGAGTCCGTGGGCGTGGAAGGCGTGGAAGCCGCGCAGGGGCGGATGGAGCGGATCATGAACGCCGCGATCCGCGAAGTGCTCGGCTCGGTGCCCTCGGGCGCGGTGCTTTCGGAGGACCGCACGGCGCTGATGAACCGGATCCGCGATCTGGCGCGGCGCGAGGCGGCGACGCTGGGCGTCGAGGTCGTCGATGTTCGGCTGACGCGCACGGACCTGCCCGAGCAGAACCTCGAGGCCACCTATGCGCGGATGCGTGCCGAGCGCGAACGCGAGGCCGCCGACGAGCGCGCCCGCGGTGAAGAGGCGGCGCAGCGTGTGCGCGCGCTCGCCGACCGGACTGTGACCGAGATCGTCTCCACCGCCGAGCGCGAGGCGGAAGTGGTCCGCGGCGAGGCCGACGCGGAACGCAACGCGATCTATGCCGAAGCGTTCGGTCGCGACGAGGAGTTCTTCGCCTTCACCCGTTCGCTCACCTCCTATGAGCGCGCGCTGCGGGGCGAGAATTCGACCATGGTCATGCGCCCGGACAGCGAGTTCTTCCGCTACCTGCGCAGTGACGGCACGCAGGCGCTCGAGGCCGTGATGCCCGATGCCGATGTCGACGAGGATGACGCGACCGATCCCGAGGGGGAAGCGCGGCTCGGTGACGAGCTGCGGCTCGGCGCCGACGCGCTGGAGCCTGCCGCCCAGTGATGGGCGTCGTGGTTCTGGCCATCGGGCTGGTGCTCGTCGTGGAGGGGCTGGTGTTCGCACTGGCCCCTTCGCGCATTGAGGACATGCTCGCGCTGGTGGCGCGGATGCCGGTCGAGACGCGCCGCCTCATCGGACTCGGCGCCATCGCCATCGGCGTCATGCTCCTGTGGCTCGCGCGCGGGCTCGGGGCGTGAGCGGTGTGCCGCCGCACGACTCACACGCTCTTGAGACCGTGTGAGTTCTTTGAGTGCTATCGCAAGCGCCCTATCTGTGCAGGGTGTGCATGCAGGTGACGCGCAAGCCGGTCACCGTCAGGAAAGGAGATCTCCATGGAATCCGAGGCGACGACGCGCCCCTCCACTTATCAACAGGTGACCTGTGCCGTCACCGGGATCGCGGTCGGCGGCGCGCTGCTGGTGGCGCAGGCCGCTAATGCCCAACCCGCCGGGGCGCCGGAAAGCTTTGCCGATCTCGCCGAGTCGGTGAGCCCGGCTGTTGTCAACATCACCACCACCACGACCGTCGAGGCGCCCTCGCGCGACATGCCGCGCGTGCCCGAAGGGTCGCCCTTCGAAGAGTTCTTCCGCGATTTCTTCGGCGGCCCGGACGGCGATGACGGCCGCCCCGAAGGCCGGCGCGGCGAGGCGCTGGGCTCGGGATTCGTGATTTCCGAGGACGGCTACATCGTCACCAACAACCACGTCATCGAGCAGGCCGACGAGATCCTGATCGAGTTCTTCGAGGGCGAGGAGCTGCCCGCCGAGGTCGTCGGCACGGATGATCAGACCGACATCGCGCTGCTCAAGGTCGAGGCCGATGTCGAGCTGCCCTATGTCAGCTTCGGTGACGCCGACGCCTCGCGCGTGGGCGACTGGGTGGTGGCGATGGGCAACCCGCTGGGGCAGGGCTTCTCGGTCTCGGCCGGGATCATCTCGGCCAGCGGCCGGGTCCTGCAGGGTGGCTATGATGACTTCATCCAGACCGACGCGGCGATCAATCGCGGCAATTCGGGCGGGCCGCTGTTCAACATGGATGGCGAGGTCATCGGTGTGAACACCGCGATCCTGTCGCCCACGGGCGGCTCGGTCGGAATCGGTTTCGCGATGTCGTCGAATGTCGTCGAGCCCGTGATAGCCCAGCTTCAGGAATTCGGCGAGACCCGGCGCGGCTGGCTCGGCGTGCAGATCCAGAACGTGACCGACGACATGGCCGAGGCGCTCGGCCTCGACAGCACCGCGGGCGCGATGGTGACCGATGTGCCCGACGGCCCGGCGCGTGACGCGGGCATCGAGGCCGGCGACGTGATCGTCGGGTTCGACGGGGTCGAGATCGAGGACACCAACATGCTCGTGCGCCGCGTCGGCGATGCCGAGGTGGGCCGCGAGGTCGATCTCGAGGTGTTCCGCGACGACGACATGCTCACGCTCACCGTCGAACTCGGGCGCCGCGAACTCGCCACCGGCAGCGCCGCCGAGGAGGAAGAGGAGATGGAGGCCGAGCCGCCCGAAACCCGCGAAGAGGACCAGATGATCGGTCTCACCGTGGCGACGCTGAGCGCGGAAATGCGCGAAGAGTTGGGGCTGGCCGAGGATATCGAGGGCATCGTCGTCGAGGATGTCGCTGCGGGCAGCGACGCGGAAGAGAAGGGCGTGATGCCCGGCGACGTGATCACCCAGGCGAGCCAGCGGTCGGTCACCACGCCGGCCGAACTCGCCGATCGCATCGAGTCGGCGCGCGAGGCCGGGCGCAGCTCGATCCTGCTGCTGATCCAGCGCGGCGGCGAACCGCGTTTCGTCGCGGTGTCGATCGACGAGGACTGAGCCCCGGCATTGCGGGCGAATGCGAGGCCGGGCGCGCGCGCCCGGCCTCTTGCGTTGCCTTCCCCTGGCGGCGTTGCTACCGATGGGCATCGAGGCTGGCGACGGGTGCCGGCCGGGTGCCTTCGCGAGGTGCCGCAACGAGGGAGGAGAGAGACATGACCGGCAGGATAACGCTTTTGACGACGCGCCGCGCCGCGGCCGCGCTCGGGGTTGCGGGGGTCGCGGCGGTGGCGCCCGCGCTGGCCGACACGCAGCTGACGCTGAAATCGGCATCCTCGTCGTCGTCCTATTACGTGATGACCGTGCAGCTCGCCGAGATGCTGCGCGCCGAGAGCGATGGCGACATCCGCCCCACAGTCGAGGAGAGCCAGGGCTCGGTGCAGAACGTGATGGAGGCCGGCACGCGCCCCGGCGCCTTCCTGTTCACCTCGCCGCCCAACCTGATCGACGACGCCTTCGCCGGCAACGAGCCCTTCGACCAGGGCGGGGATTACGACGGCATCCGCACGCTGTTTCCGATGCCCTTCATCACGATCCATTTCGTCGTCCGCGACGATAGCGGCATCGAGAGCGTCTCCGACCTCGCCGGGCATACCTTCATCCCGGGCGGCACGGGCACCTTCTGTGCCACTCAGACCGCGACGGTGCTCGATCTGCTCGATCTGAGCGACGATCTCGACATGCCGGAGATGGAGCTTGCGGGCGCGCCCGACGCGTTGCGCAACAACCAGGCCGACGGCTACGCCACCTGCAGCTCGCATCCCACGCCGCAGGTGCAGGAGCTTGCCTCGACGCTCGATGTCCGCGTCCTGAGCTTCACCGAGGAAGAGCGCGAGCGCATCATCAGCGAAAATCCCGCCGCCGGGGCCGTGACCATCGCGGGCGGGACCTATTCCGGGCAGGACGAGGATGTCGAGACCGTCGCCGTGCCCGTTGGTGCCTACGGCACCAACATGGATGACGAGACGGCGCGCTTCGTGGTCGAGCAGTTCTGGCAGCAGCGCGAGGGCCTCGCCGAGGAGAATCCCTGGTGGGCCGGGGTGACCTCCGAGCTCGTCGCGCAGCTCAGCGCGCCGCTGCATCCGGGCGTCATCGACTTCTACGAGGAACAGGGCGTCGAGATCCCCGACGATATGCGGTGAGCAGCGAAACCCTTTCCGCCGGGCGCCCGCGCGCGCTCGGCGTCACCATCGACGAGGTCCATTACGGCACGGGCGCGATCCTGCTCGCGGCGCTGTCGGTGGGGTTTCACATCTACAACGCCTTCTCCGGGCTGATCCCCGCACTCATCACCCGGCCGCTGCATCTTGCGCTGGCGCTGCCGTTCATCTTCTTCGTCGGTTACCGCGAGGACGCCTCGCCGCTCGCGCGCCATTCGGGCTATGCCTTCGGGCTCGTGGGCCTCGCGGCCTGCGCCTTCATCATCTTCAACCGCGGCGACCTGATCCAGCAATTCGGCGCGATCCGCGGGCCGCTGCAATACGCCGTGGCGATCGCGCTGATCGTCGTGGTGCTGGAGATGGCGCGCCGGGCGATCAAGATCGTGCTGCCTGCGGTCGCGGCGCTGGTGCTCGCCTACGCCTTTCTCGGGCCCCATGTTCCGGGCTATTTCGGCCATTCCGGCGCCACCGCCTCTTATATCTTCGGCACGCTGACGATCACCGAGGGCGGGCTTTGGGGCACGCTGACGGGCACCTCCGTCAATGTCATCGCGATGTTCGTGATCCTTGGCGGTTTCATCTCGGCGGGGCAGGCGGGCACCGGCTTCATGGCCTTCGCCACCCAGATCGCGGGGCGGTTGCGCGCGGGCGGCGCCAAGGTCGCGATCCTGTCCTCGGCGTTTTACGGCTCGATCTCGGGGGTGGCGGCGGCGAACACCGCGACGACCGGCATGGTCACCATCCCGGCGATGAAGCGGCTGGGCTATCCGCGCTCGCTCGCGGCGTCCGTCGAGGCCGTCGCCTCGACCGGTGGGCAGATCCTGCCGCCGGTGATGGGGGCGGGGGGGTTCGTGATGGCCGAGCTGGTGCGCATGCCCTATACCGAGATCATGGTCGCGGCGACGCTGCCGGCGATCCTTTTCTTCATGGCCGCCTGGTTCGGGGTGCAGACCTATGCGCGCCGCTACGACCTGCCGGCGCTGTCGCGCGATGCGCTGCCGGGCTGGCGCGCGGTGGCGCGCTCGCTGCCCTTCTTCCTGCTGCCCTTCTCGATCCTGATCGGCACGCTGGCCTTCACCTCCTATACGCTCGCCTATGCAGCCGTGTTCGCGACATTCGTGACCTGGCTGACGCTGATCTTCGAGGAGGATGGCACGCTGTCGCTGTCGGGCTGGTGGCGGCGCACGCAGCTTGCCCTGGTCACGGCAGCCACGCAGGTCGCGATCATCGCGGCGGTGATCATCTGCGCCGGCATCATCGTGGGCGTGTTCAACATGACCGGCCTTGGCGTGAAGCTGACCTCGCTGATCCTGAGCGCCTCGGGCGGTGAGCTTTGGGTCGCGCTTCTGCTCACGGCGCTTGCGGGGCTGGTGCTGGGGATGGAGCTGCCGACGACGGCGGCCTATGTTATCGTCGCCGCGGTGGCCGCACCGGCGCTCGTCGATCTCGGGGTGGAGCCGCTCTATGCGCATCTGTTCGTGTTCTGGTATGCGCTCCTGTGCACGATCACGCCGCCGGTCTGCGGCAATGTCTTCATCGCCGCGGGGATTGCGCGCACGCCGTGGCTGCCGGTGGCGGGCAACGCGATGCGTCTCGGGGTGGGGTTGTTCATCGTGCCGCTGGGCTTCATCGCCAATCCGGCGCTGCTGCAGATCGCGACGGAGCCCGTGGCCGCCCTCGGGGCGATGGCGCAGATCGCGGTCGGGCTGTGGCTGATCAGCTTTGCCATCATCGGCGGCGTGCGGCGGCCGGTCCTCGAGTTGGCCCGGTTCGCGGCATTGCCGGCCGGGCTCGCGGTGATCTTTCTGTTCTAGAGCGCGCCGCGTTCATTCGCATTCACGCAGCGTGCTCTAACCTCCTGAGATCGCATGATCGAGGAGCGCAGAAGCGGTCCCCGCTCCTGCGCGACATGCTCTAGAGCGCGTCGCTTCCTTTCGGATTCAGGATTCCCAGATCGGCCATGATGTGATTCCCGTCCCTTGAGGCAGATATTGGGGTCACAGATGGGCAAGCCACATCCGATAGAACTTCGA
>PUKW01000241.1 GCA_003550665.1 Paracoccaceae bacterium
ACCCGGACGTGCAGGGCCATGATCACCCCGAAATCGAGCCCACCGAGGAGCACACCAAGCTCGCCGAGCGGCGCGTGCGGCTGGGGCTGCTGCTCGCCGAGCTCGGCCAGAAGAGCGGCGTCGAGGTCACCGACCAGGAGATGACCCAGGCGGTGATGCAGCAGGCGCGCCAGTATCCGGGCAATGAGCGCCAGTTCCTCGAATTCGTGCAGAAGAACCCGCAGATGCAGCAGCAGATCCGCGCGCCCATCTTCGAGGACAAGGTTGTCGACCACATCGTCGAACAGGCCGAGGTGACCGAGACTGAGGCTACCAAGGAGGAGCTCGAGGCCGCGGTCGAGGCGCTCGAGGAAGCCTGAACCCGTTGTAGCTTCTCACGCGAAAGGGCCGCCCCGAGAGGTGGCCCTTTCTCGTTCCGGGCAGGAACGACCTGCGTGACCGCTACGTGTTACACGCCTCGGCGCGAAACCGTGGCGGCGCGGGCTCGGCTCAGGCGGTCACGCGCGCCATGAGCCGGCGATTGCTGCAATAGGCCGGCGTGGCGTCCGCGCCCGTCGCATCATGGCGGCCGAGCCAGCTGACGCATTTGCCGACATGCTCGCAGCGGGCGCAGCGCAACACGGCGCCGCGCAGATCCTGAGGCGTGACGCGGCCGTCGAGCAGTGCTTGTCCCATATCCGCGCCGACCGTGTCGGCCATACGGTTGACCAGATTGGCGTGCCGGTCGATGCGGTCGATGAAACCCATCTCTGCCTCCATTCGCATATGATTGCCCAAGACAATCATATCCTCCGGCGCGGGTCCTTGATCTGCGTCAATCGCCTCTCAGGAGCCGCCCATCTGCGCGGTCACGCGCCCGATCAGCGCGATGCGCTGTGCGGCCGGGGGATGCGTGGCGAGGAAATGGTGATGCCCTTCGGGCATGCGCTGCAGAAAGCCGGTGCCGCGGATCGGGTCGTAGCCGGCCATGAAGGCCAGCCGCGCGCCGAGGGCATCGGCCTCGAGTTCGAACTCCTGCGAATAGGCGCGCGCGCCGATATCGGCGCCCATCTCGCGCGCCCGCCGCACCGAGGCCGCATCCGCGCCGCCCAGCGACACCAGCTCGCCCATCACGGCAGCGCCCGCCATCGCCGAGCGCTGGCGCCGCGCGAGGTGCTGCTCGATGTGATGCGCGGCCTCGTGGCCGAGAATCAGCGCGAGCTCGTCGGCATTGCGCACCTCCTCGAGCAGGCTTTCCGTAAAGCCGACGACGGGGCGACCTGTCTCGCGGTCGAGGGTCTGGAAGGCGTTCGGCGCCCGGCCCGAGCGATCGTCCACGACGAACATGAAATCGCAGTTCACGCCGCGCGTGCGATTGCGGCATTCGCGCTCGATGACCGGGTCCATCCGGTCGATCACCGACAGCAGATTGACATATTCGCGCTGCTCGGTCGCGATCGGCGCGCGCGGAGCGGGCTCGATGAGGGGCGGCGCGACGGGATCGCAGGCCGCGACCACCATCACGACGATCAGTGCAATCCAGCGCATGGTCCCTCGCCCCTCTGACTGCGCCGAGCGTAGCACGCCGTGCGCGCCCGCGCGATCTACCGGGGCGCGACTTTTCGCGCCCGCCTTTCGCCCTAGCTAGCGCGCAATGACCGATGACGCAAAACTTACTGTGCTCTATAATGGCGCCTGCCCGATCTGTTCGCGCGAGATCGACGCCTATCGGCGCAGCGCCGAAGCCGAAGGTCTCGACATCGCCTTCGAGGATCTCAACACCGCCGATCTCGATGCCTGGGGCGTCGATCGCGAGACGGCGCGGCGGCGTCTGCATCTGCGCGAGGGCGGCCGCGTGCGCGGCGGGCTCGATGCTTTCGTCGCGCTCTGGAGGGTGCTGCCGCGGCTTGGCTGGCTCGCACGGCTGGTGAGCCTGCCGGGGCTGCGCCCGGTGGCGGGCGGGGTCTATGAATGGGTCCTCGCGCCGCTGCTCTATCGTTTCGACCGTCTGCGCCGCGGCGATTGAGTGGCGCGCGGGCGCAGCCTGCGGCGCGTCGTGTTCTTTCCTAATTCATGCGCCGCCCTCCAGCCGAGAGGAAGCGCATGCGCGGCGCGCGCAAAACCGGTTCCAACTTTCGGGCAACATGCTCTAAGGTGCGCCCATGTTCAGCATCGAGCACGACTTCGACGCCACCGTGATCACCCTTGTCGATGAGGGTGCGCCGCACCTCGAGGAGGACGTCGTCATCAACGCCTTCGAGGATTGCGTCACCGTGGAGCAGTTCGATCCGCGCAATGAGGCGATGCTGCGCGTCACCCTGTCGCGCGCGCAGCTGTCCGATCTCGCCGCCGCGCTCGACCTGCCCGAGGGGGTCTACCGGCTGCGCCGGCCCCGCTGAGGTCTCAGCGCACCCGGAACACCTTGTCGCGCGCCTTCGCGCCGCGCACCAGCTCGAGCCGCGTGGGGGCGACCCCCAGTGCGCGGGCCAGAAGCCGCCGCGCGGCGCGGTTCGCCGCGCCCTTTTCCGGCGCCACGGTCACGCGCAGCCGCAGCGGCCCGTCGCCATCCGCATCGATACTGTCGCGCGCCGCCTTTGGGGTCACACGCACCGCGATGTCGGTGCCGGGGGCGGCAAGATGGGCGAGATCGGGCGGCATCGCGGCGTCTTTACCTGTGCGGGGGCATGGGCTACCGCTGCGCGACAGGATCGGCAACCCCGGAGGCAAGCGATGGCCGAAGAGACAGCGCAGGCATTCCTGCTGCGCCGGCGTTCGACGCCGGTGCGGATGCTGCGCGCCCCTGCCCCGGATCGCGCCGCGCTGCGGGACATTCTCACCGCGGGCGCGCGGGTGCCCGATCACGGCAAGCTGGAGCCATGGCGCTTCGTGGTGCTGGAGCGCCCGGCGCTCGGCCGGCTCGCGGGGCTGGTCGCGGCGCGCGGCTCCGAGCTCGGCCTCGATCCCGAGCGTATCGCCAAGGCGGCGCGCGACTACAGCGATTCGCCGCTCGCCGTGGCCGTCATCGCCGCCCCGCGCCCGTCCGACAAGATCCCCGAGATCGAGCAGGTGCTCTCGTCGGGGGCTGTCTGCCTGGCGGTGCTCAACGCCGTACTCGCGCATGGCTGGGCGGCGTGCTGGCTGACGGGCTGGCCGGCGCATGATCGCGCCTTCGCCGAGGGCGCGCTCGGTGTGGGTGAAGGCGAATTCGTCGCGGGCCTGATCCATCTCGGCAGCGCCGACGCCACTCCGCCGGAGCGCCCGCGCCCTGATATCGATGCGATCACTCGCTGGGACGGCCCCTGAGCGCGCTCAGCGGTCGTGAAACCCTTCCTCCATGACGCCGAAGAGGTCGATCATCTCGACGGTGATCACCCCCGAGATGATGATCCCCGCGGTGACGACCCAGAGCGCGGCCGCGATCACGGTGACGAGCTTGAACTTCGTCACCATGTGCGCCTCCTCGGGCGCCGAGGACGGCGTGCCGGGCTCGACCTCGCCGGCCTCGCCCTGCGTGCGAAGCCGCTGCGGCAGCACGATGAACAGCGTGAGAAACCAGATCACCGCGAACAGAACGGTCCCCGAGACGATCCCCATTACACCTCCTCCAGCTCGACGAGCGTGCCGTTGAAATCCTTGGGATGCAGGAACAGCACCGGCTTGCCATGCGCGCCGATCCTCGGCTCGCCGGAGCCGAGCACCCGCGCGCCCTGCGCGAGCAGCCGCTCACGCGCGGCAAGGATGTCCGCCACCTCGTAGCAGATATGGTGGATGCCGCCGGCCGGGTTCTTGGCGAGAAATCCCGCGATGGGGCTGTCATCGCCGAGCGGATGGAGAAGCTCGATCTTGGTGTTGAGCAGGGTGATGAACACCACGCGCACGCCGTGATCGGGCTCGTCCTGCGGCGGGCCGACCTCGGCGCCGAGCGTGTCGCGATACTGCGCCGCCGCTGCCTCGAGATCGGGCACCGCGATGGCAACATGGTTGAGACGGCCGATCATGTGCGGCTCCGTGTTACGCTTCGCCGTTATGTGGCCCGCACGCGCCGGGATCAAGGGACGATTCAGCACAGCCCCGCCGCCTGCGCCGCCGGGCGGTGCGCGCGCGAAACGGGCACCTCGGCGCCGTCGGCCATCTTCAGGAACACCCGGCCATCGGCGCGGCGCCGCCCCCGCACCCCAGACAGCGCCACCCAGTGCGAGCGATGCACCCGCAGCCCGCGCGCGCCGTCGAGCTCGGCCTCGGCATCGCGCATGCGCATCAGCAAAAGCTCGCTGCCCACCGTGGTGACGACCTCGAGGTAGTGATCCTGTGCCTCGATGCGGATCAGCGGCGCGCGCTTCTCGATGGGCAGGTTGCGCAGGAACCGCGCCTCCGCCGCGCGCGCCGGATCGGGCGCCTCGGTCCCCTGCCCTGCCCCGAGCAGCCAGCGCAGCGCCGTCAGGATCAGGGCGATGGCAAGCACGATCCCGACGAGATAGAGGTAATCCCCGACCCCGTCCCAGCCGGAAAACAGCGCGTTGTTCACGCCCCAGACAACCGCCGCCATCACCAGCGCATAGAGCAGCGACAGCCCCGCCTCCCAGGCCGGCCCGTCCCGGCCAAGCGCCGTCTCGAGCCGGCGCACCGCGAGATCGAGCAGCACGGCCACCCCCGCGATCCCGGTCCAGTAGATCGCGCGCGCCGGGGTCTCAAGCGCCGCGAAGGTGCCGAACGGCCCCGCCAGCGTGCCCGCGAGACTCGCGATGAGCCACACCGCGATCGGCACCTGCATCTGGCGAAGCGTGAGTGACACGGGCGGTGCGGGTCCGGTTGTTGACGCATGCGGGCAGTGATCGGCGCAGCGCAGATTGCCCGCAAGCGGCCCGGCGCGCAAACCCCGATGCGCAAACCCGAGGGGAGATCCGCCATGAACGTCGCACCGCTTATCCACACCACGCCCGCGATCCAGATCCATGTCGCCGCCGCCCTCGCCGCCGTGATCCTCACGGTGCTCATCTTCACCCGCGCGCGCGGCACGCGGGCGCACCGCGTGCTGGGCTGGAGCTGGGTCGTGGCGATGGGCGTGGTCGCGGCGTCGAGCTTCGGCATCTACAGCTTTCAGCTCCTGGGCCCGTTCAGCCCGATCCACGCGCTCTCGCTGGTGGTGCTGGTGTCGCTGGTGACGGGGGTGCGCGCGGCGCGCGGCCAGCGCATCGGCGAACACCGGCGCACGATGCTCACCATAGTCTGGGCCGGGGTGATCGTGACGGGGCTGTTCACGCTTTTGCCGGGGCGGATCATGCACACCGTGCTGTTCGGTGCGTGATGCAAGCCTTGACTCCGGCGGCGAGGAGCGACACTTAGGTGCAATCTCGCCGCGCTGCCGCGTGAGCAGCCGCCCGCAAGGGGCGACCGGCCGGACATCGGGGTGCAAGGCGCCCCGGACACGGGTTCCCATGATCACGCAAGGGGGCTGGCGGGGCGCGATGCGTCCCCGCACCCACTGCAATCGCCCGGGCTGTCCGGGCCGCAAGGCGGGCACGTCCCGCCGCTGAAAGGCAATGACTTGACGAATTTTTCTTCCCTTGAGCTGCATGGCAGCCTCATCAAGGCGCTCGAAGCACAGGGCATCACCGAGCCGACCCCGATCCAGACGCAGGCCATCCCGCATATCCTGAGCGGCCGCGACGTGATGGGCCTCGCCCAGACCGGCACCGGCAAGACGGCGGCGTTCGGGCTACCGCTCGTGCATCTGCTGATGGGTCGCGGCAAGGCCGCGCCGAAGGCGCCGCGCGCGCTCATCCTCGCGCCGACGCGCGAGCTCGTGAACCAGATCGCCGACCATCTCGGCAAGCTGACGGCGGACATGCCGGTCTCGGTGGCGACCGTGGTGGGCGGGGCCTCGATCAGCAACCAGGTCCGCCGGCTCTCCAAGCCGACCGACATCCTCGTGGCCACCCCGGGCCGGCTGATCGACCTGCTGGAGCGGCGCGCCGTGACGCTCGGCGATGCCAGCCGGCTGGTGCTCGACGAGGCCGACCAGATGCTCGATATGGGCTTCATCCAGGCGCTGCGCCGCATTGCGCGCCACCTGCCCGAATCGCGCCAGACGACGGTGTTTTCGGCCACCATGCCCAAGGCGATGGCCGAGCTCGCCGGGACCTATCTGCGTGATCCCGTGCGCGTCGAAGTCTCGCCGCCGGGGCGCACGGCCGACAAGGTCGAACAGACCGTGCACTTCACCGCCCAGGGCGACAAGGCGCGGCTGCTCGAGAGTTATCTCGGCGACCACCGCGGCGAGCTCGCGCTCGTCTTCACCCGCACCAAGCATGGCGCCGAGAAGCTGATGAAGCTGCTTGCAAGCTGGGGGTTCGAGGCCGCCTCGATCCACGGCAACAAGAGCCAGGGCCAGCGTGAGCGGGCGCTCAAGGCGTTCCGCGACGGCCGGGTGCAGGTGCTGGTGGCGACGGATGTGGCCGCGCGCGGGCTCGACATCCCCGCCGTTCGCCATGTCTACAACCACGACCTGCCCGAGGTGCCCGAGGCCTATGTGCACCGGATCGGCCGCACCGCGCGCGCCGGGGCCGAGGGTAACGCGGTCGCCTTCTGTGCGCCCGCCGAGATCGGCGCGCTGCGCGACATCGAGAAGATCCTCGGCCGCCCGCTCACGGTTGGCGGCGGCGTCGCGCCCGCGCCCGCTGCAGCCGCCCCGCGCGGCAAGCCGCGCCGGCCCCGGAGCCGCCCGCGCAACCGCCGCGCCGCGGCCTGAGCGCCGCGCACCGGCGAGAGCCGGAATGCACACCGGGTGCGGCG
>PUKW01000343.1 GCA_003550665.1 Paracoccaceae bacterium
CTGGCATGCGCGGCACCATATGATAAGCTGAGGCTGTCGCCAATCGGCGGCGCCGAAGCAGTCGAGGCTCCGAATGCAGACCCCCGAGACGCCCGAAGCCACCGCCGCAGCGCCGGCGCGTCCAAGGCGGCGGCTCCTGCGGATCGCGGTCGTCGTGGCGCTGCTCGCCGCGGCGGTGCCGCTGCGCGAGCATATCTCGCCAGCAGCACTGGTCGCCAATCATGCGGCCCTGATGGAATGGCGCGAGGCCAACCCGCTGCTGACCCTGGTCGCCTTCTTCGCGGCCTTCGTGACCATCGCGGCGATTTCGCTGCCGGGCGTCATCATGCTCAAGCTGATCGCGGGGTATCTCTTCGGGCTGTTCTACGGCACGCTGATCGCGGCGCTCGCCGCCACCATCGGGGCGACGATCCTGTTTCTCGCGGTGCGCGCGGGCTTTGGCGAGACCCTGCTGGCGCGCTACCGCGACCGGATGGGGCACGGGCTGATCGGCCGGGTCTGCGCCGGGTTTCGCGACAACGAACTGCGCGCACTGTTTCTGCTGCGGCTCCTGCCGCCGATTCCCTTCGTGATCAGCAATGCGCTGCCCGCGCTGCTCGGCGCGCGGCTGAGCAATTTCGTCTTCACCACCCTGATCGGAATTCTGCCCAGCGCGCTGGTCTTCACCGCGATCGGCACGGGGCTTGGAGATGTGCTCTCGGCGGGGCAGCTTCCGGCGCTCGGCGGGCAGACCTTCTTCCTGCTCACGATCCCGCTCGTGATCGCGGTGATCACCATCGCGATGCAGCGCCGCGAGATGCGCGCCGGACGCGGCGAGGCCGCGATACCCGCCGACCGCGCGATCCCGCGCCACACCGCGCCGATGCATGGCGGGTCGCCCTTCCTCTGAGCGTGTTACCGTAAATCAGTAGGGCATCGGCAGCGCGCGGTTCACCGCGGCGATGTCTTCCTGCACCTCGGGCGCGAGCGCGAGCTCGACACCCGAGATATTGGTTTCGAGCTGCTCGAGCGTCGTCGCGCCGATGATCGGGATATTGGTGAAGGGGCGGCTGCGCGCCCAGGCGATCGCCATCCGGCAGGGATCGAGCCCGTGCCGCACCGCGATGCGCATATACCCGGCCACGGCCTCGAACACCTGCGGCGTAACGCGCCCGCCGAGCGTCGCGTTCAAGGCCCGGCGCGTGCCCTCCGGGGTCACGTCGCCGGCATACTTGCCCGAAAGCAGCCCCGCGGCGAGCGGCGAATAGCCCAGAAGCGGCATATCCTCGTTGACGCTGAGCTCGGCGAGGTCGGTGTCGAACTGCCGGCAGAGCAGGGAATACTCGTTCTGGATCGACTGCGCCCGCGGCAGCCCGTTCTCCTCGGCGAGGCGCAGCCACATCGCCGTGCCCCACGCCGTCTCGTTCGAGAGCGCGAAGTGGCGCAGCTTGCCCGCTTCTATCAGGCTCTGCACCGTCTCGAGCACCTCCATCATGTGCGCGACCGTCGCCGCGCGGTCCTGGCCGGAGGGGTCGTAGCTCCAATACTGGCGGAAATGATAGGAGCCGCGATTGGGCCAGTGCAGCTGATAGAGGTCGATGACATCGGTGCGCAGCCGGCGCAGCGAATCGTCCACGGCCTGCACCAGCCGCTCGGGCGAGATCGGCGGCCCGCCGGGGATCGCGCCGCTGCCCGCGCCGGTGATCTTGCTGGCCAGGACGATCTCGTCGCGACGCCCGCTTGCGGCGAGCCAGCTGCCGATGATCTCCTCGGTCCGCCCGGCGGTCGCGGCATCGGGGGGGCTGGGGTACATCTCGGCGGTGTCGATGAAATTGATGCCGCGCTCGAGGGCGCGGTCGATCTGGGCATGGCCCTCGGCTTCTGAGTTCTGGCTGCCCCAGGTCATGCTGCCGAGGCAGAGCTCCGACACGGTCAGCCCGGTGCGCCCCAAGGGTATCTGTTTCATGCCGCCCCCGCGTGATGTCCGCGACACAGTAGCTGCCGCGGCGGGCGCGGCAAGGCCCGGTCGGGGCGGAGCTGCGGCACCGGCGCGATGTGATGCGCCGATGCCGCATGGAGGATGGCAGCGGGCGACGCAGCCGCCCGCTGCCTCACGGCATCACATCGGCTCGGGATCCTCCACGATTCCGGCCTCGATCGCCGCCTCGAGCTCCTCTTCGGTGATCATCCCGGTACCGTCCTGGTCGATCTGCTCGAACTCCTCGGGAGTCACCTCGGGAAACTCCATCATGAATTCCTCCATGGTCCAGGGACCTTCCCCGGCATCCGCATCATCGTCATGCATGTCGGCGAAGGCCGCGGAGGAGAGCAGCATCGCCAGGGCGCTCGTGGTGATTGCCAGTTTTTTCATGGTGACACTCCTTTCGTTTGAGTCGCGAAGCCCTCGCGGCTTCGAGGATCAAGCTAACAACCCGATCCGCCGGCGTCAGGGTCTGGCGGCGCGAGGGGCGTTTATCTGCGCCGTTTTGCTGATCCGCCGCTCATGCGGCAGCGCCGCAGCGCCGACGGCGGATCGGCGCCGGGGATCGTCGCCTCCGACGCCTTGACGATGCGCGCACGGGTCCCATATCGGGCGGCTTTCGACGGCATGGCGCTGGCGCATCGCTTCGGTCGCCCCGCCCTCTGGCCCTTGCGCCGCCGCTGCGCTACACCGGCGCGAACTCCGGCAAGGCAGGCTCATGGCACGAATTCTCGTCACCTCGGCGCTTCCCTACATCAACGGGATCAAGCATCTCGGCAATCTCGTCGGCTCGCAGCTGCCCGCCGACGCCTATGCCCGCTACATGCGCGCGCGCGGCTTTGAGGTGATGTTCATCTGCGCCACCGACGAGCACGGCACCCCCGCCGAGCTTGCCGCCGCCAAGGCCGGCCAGCCCGTCGCCGAATACTGCGCCGAGCTGCACGAGGTGCAGAAAGGGCTCGCCGAGGGATTCGGACTGTCCTTCGACCATTTCGGCCGCTCCTCGAGCGCGCGCAACCGCGACCTGACCCAGCATTTCGCCGTGCGGCTGCATGAGAACGGCTATATCGAGCCGGTTGCCGAGAAACAGGTCTACTCGAAGGCCGATGGCCGCTTCCTGCCGGACCGCTACATCGAGGGGACCTGCCCGAATTGCGGCTATGAGCGCGCGCGCGGCGACCAGTGCGAGAACTGCACCATCCAGCTCACCCCGCGCGAGCTCGTCAAGCCGCGCAGCGCGCTGTCGGGGGCGACCGATCTCGAGGTGCGCGAGACGCGGCACCTGCATCTGCGCCAGTCGCTCCTGAAGGACGACATCGACGCCTGGATCGACTCCAGGACCGACTGGCCGGTGCTGACCACCTCGATCGCGAAGAAATGGCTGCATGACGGCGACGGGCTGCAGGATCGCGGCATCACCCGCGATCTCGACTGGGGCGTGCCGGCGCAGTTCGACGGCGCGCCGTGGTCGGGGATGGACGGCAAGGTGTTCTATGTTTGGTTCGACGCGCCCATCGAGTATATCTCCGCGACCGCCGAATGGGCCGATGCGCACGGGCTCGGCAATGAGGCGTGGCGGCGCTGGTGGCGCACCGATGCGGGCGCGGACGACGTCACCTATGTGCAGTTCATGGGCAAGGACAACGTGCCGTTTCACACCCTGTCCTTTCCCGCCACGCTGATGGGCTCGGGCGAGCCCTGGAAGCGCGTCGATTACATCAAGTCGTTCAACTACCTCAACTATGACGGCGGGCAGTTCTCCACGAGCCAGGGCCGCGGCGTGTTCATGGACGACGCGCTCGAGCTTCTGCCCTCCGACTACTGGCGCTGGTGGCTGCTGTCGCACGCGCCCGAGAGCGCGGATGCCGAGTTCACCTGGGAGAATTTCCAGGCCAGCGTGAACAAGGATCTCGCCGATGTGCTGGGCAATTTCGTCAGCCGCGTGACCAAGTTCTGCCGCTCGAAATTCGGCGAGGCGGTGCCCGAGGGCGGCACGGCGACCCCGCTCGAGGCGGCGCTCATCGACGAGCTGGCCGGGCGCATCCGCGCCTATGAGGCGCAGATGGAGGCGATGGCGCTGCGCAAGGCTGCGTTCGAGCTGCGCTCGGCCTGGGTGGCGGGCAATGAATACCTGCAGGAGGCCGCACCCTGGGCCACGATGAAGTCGGACCCGGCGCAGGCCGCGCTGCAGGTGCGCACCGGGCTCAACCTCGTGCGCCTCTACGCGGTGCTGTCGCGCCCCTTCATCCCCGATGCCAGCGCGCGGATGATGGCGTCGCTGCACTGCATCGACTGGTCCTGGCCTGGCGAGGTGGACGCAGCACTTGCCGCGCTGCCACCGGGGCACGGATTCACCCCGCCCGAGAACCTGTTTCGCAAGATCACCGACGACGAGGTCGAGGCGTGGCGCGCGCGCTTTGCGGGCGGGCGCGGCTGAGCGGCTTTCGCGATCGCCGGAAACAGTTTCGCCCATGCGCGGCAAATCGATCCTTGCCAGCGCCGTCCTTTGGCGCTTTCCTGACCGGACGATCAAGGACGCCGCACTGCCTTACGCCGCATCGGGCGGTGCACAGCGCGTCCCGTTCGAACCGGTAACGCGGCGGGTTTTCACATGACGCAGATCGCGTTTCTGCTCAACGGAACGCCGGTGCGGGTGACGGGCGAGGCGCCCACCCGCACCCTGCTCGACTGGCTGCGCGAGGTGCGCGGGCTGACCGGCACCAAGGAGGGCTGCAACGAAGGCGATTGCGGGGCCTGCACCGTGATGGTCACCGACGCGCACGGCGCGCGCGCGCTCAATGCCTGCATCCTGTTTCTGCCGCAGCTGCACGGCAAGGCGGTGCGCACCGTCGAGGGCATCGCGGGCCCCGACGGGGCGCTGCACCCCGTCCAGCGCGCGATGATCGAGCATCACGGCAGCCAGTGCGGCTTCTGCACCCCCGGCTTCGTGGTGATGATGGCCGTCGCGCACACGAGCGGCGCGCGCGACCATGACGACCAGCTCGCGGGCAACCTGTGCCGCTGCACCGGCTATGCGCCGATCATCCGCGCCGCCGAGGCCGCCGCCGCCGAGCCGGTCCCCGACTGGATGCGCGAGGATCTCGCCGCACTGGAGGCGGACGCCAACGAGGGCGTGGTGATCCCCGCCGATGCCGACGCGCTGGCCGAGTGGTACGCGGCCAATCCCGACGCCACGCTGATCGCGGGGGCGACGGATGTGGGGCTGTGGGTGACCAAGAACCTGCGCGACCTTGCACCGGTGGCGTTCATCGGCGGGGTGCGCGATCTGTCGGGCGTGCATGTCACCGACCGCGAGATCCGCATCGGCGCGACCACCACGCTGGCCGATCTGCGCGACGCCATCGCGCCGCATCATCCCGCCTTTGCCGAGCTGATCCGCCGCTACGGCGCCGAGCAGGTGCGCGCCGCGGCCACGGTCGGCGGCAACATCGCCAACGGCTCGCCCATCGGCGACAGCCCGCCCGCGCTGATCGCGCTGGGGGCGACGCTGCATCTGCGCCGCGGCGATGCGCGCCGGTCGCTGCCGCTCGAGGCGTTCTTCCTCGATTACGGCAAGCAGGACCGCGCGCCCGGCGAGTTCGTCGAGGCCGTCTCCTTTCCGCGCCAGCCCGACCGGCTCGCCTGCTACAAGCTCTCCAAGCGCTTCGATCAGGACATCTCGGCGGTGTGCGGGTGCTTCAACATCACCGTGGCGGACGGCGTCGTGCAATCGGCGCGCATCGCCTTCGGCGGCATGGCCGGTATCCCCAAGCGCGCCGCGCATGTCGAGGCCGCGCTGACGGGGCAGCCCTGGAACGCCGCCACCGTCACCGCCGCCTGCGACGCCTTCACTGATGACTACACCCCGATGTCGGATATGCGCGCCTCGGCGCAGTACCGGCTCGATGCGGCGCGCGGGATGCTGATGCGCTATTTCCATGCGGATCAGGGCGTTGCGGCCAATGTGCTGGAGCTTGCGCCATGAACGTGAATGCGCCGCAGCCCCACGATGCCGCAGCCCTCCATGTCACCGGGCAGGCGCGCTATGTCGATGACATCCCGCTCCCGGCGAATGCGCTGCATCTCGCCTTCGGGCTGTCGGAGGCCGCCCATGGCACGATCACCGCGCTCGATCTCGACGCGGTGCGCGCCGCGCCCGGCGTCGTGGCGGTGCTCACGGCGGATGACCTCGCCCGCCCCGCCGATGTCAGCCCCTCCGCCCATGACGAGCCGCTTCTGGCGGATGGAAAGGTGCTCTATCTCGGCCAGCCGGTGTTTCTCGTCATCGCCGAAAGCCACCTCGCGGCTCGGCGCGCCGCGCGACTCGGGCGGGTCGGGATCGAGGCACGCGACGCGGTCCTGACGATCGACGACGCGCTCAACGCGGGGTCGTATTTCGAGGGCGGCCCTGTCACCTGGTCGAACGGCGATCCCGAGCCCGCCATCGCCGCCGCCGCGCACCGCGTCGAGGGCAGCATCGAGATCGGCGGGCAGGAGCATTTCTATCTCGAGGGGCAGGCCGCGCTGGCGCTGCCGCAGGAGGGGGGCGACATGGTCGTGCATTCCTCCTCGCAGCATCCCACCGAGATCCAGCACAAGGTCGCCGACGCCATCGGCACCCCGATGAACGCGGTGCGCGTCGAGGTACGGCGCATGGGCGGCGGCTTCGGCGGCAAGGAAAGCCAGGGCAACGCGCTCGCCGTGGCCTGCGCGGTGGCCGCGCAGGCGACCGGGCGGCCCTGCAAGATGCGCTATGACCGCGACGACGA